>NZ_AJVB01000176.1:0-7204 GCF_000278445.1 Rhodococcus sp. R1101 | reverse complement strand
AGGCGGCGAGCTCGTCGGCCCAGCGGTAGAGGTGGTCGTCGTGGACGCCGGCGGCGATGTCGCTCATGGTCACGGACGTCCGGTCGTAGTCGTGCTCGCGGCGTATCCAGGGTTCCCACGTGACGATCGGGTCCGCGCCCGAGGCCCGCACGATGTCGAGGGCGCCGATGGGGGGAGGGGAGGGGAAGTCGACGAACCACAACACCGCGCCCGGCGCCGTGCCGACGGCCTCGGCGACCGCGCGGTACTCGTCGACGGCCACCGGGCCGCCCGGGGTGCTGATGCCGAAGCGGGGGCACGCGGTGCTCGTCTCGTCGAGCGGGGCGGCGATCGGTTCGCATGTGCGGCGCGCGTCGCAGGCGGTGCACAGGGACAGTGCCAGGAGGGTGGCGGCCATCGCGCGAACCGGGAACACGAGGAGTCATTCTTCCTGCCCGCGGCCCCCGCGCAGGCGGTCCGGAGAGGTTTCCCCGGTGACGGCCCGAAGTTGTCGGTGGCACCCACCACACTTGTGCTCGAGGTCTCTCCCGGGCGCCTTGCGGCGACACGCCGAGACGCGCCCGAAACGCCGTGGAGGGAGGGTTGCGACCTGGGAATATCACCTTTGTAAGTCACAACATCCTGGGTTCTGTGTATCCGGTGGGCACAAGGTGTAGTGTCTAGACCGCTGGAAGGCCACAAGTGCCGACGATCTCTCGGGGAAGCGGGATCGGACGGATTCGTGGGTTTCCGGGTAACGCACAGCAGTCAGTCGTCAGGCCGCCCACGGCCGTCGGAAAAGGGGCATTCATGAACATCACCGTCTACACCAAGCCTGCCTGCGTCCAGTGCACCGCCACCTACCGT
Organism: Rhodococcus sp. R1101; assembly: GCF_000278445.1. Classification (NCBI taxonomy): domain Bacteria; kingdom Bacillati; phylum Actinomycetota; class Actinomycetes; order Mycobacteriales; family Nocardiaceae; genus Rhodococcus; species Rhodococcus sp. R1101. The sequence continues at coordinate 6,358 of NZ_AJVB01000176.1, read as the reverse complement.
GCCCTCGACAAGGCCGGCATCGAGTACGACGTCGTCGACATCAGCGAGAGCCCCGAGGCCCGCGACTACGTCATGGCCCTGGGTTACCTCCAGGCGCCCGTCGTCGTCGCCGGCGACGACCACTGGTCGGGCTTCCGCCCCGACCGCATCAAGGCGCTCACGGTCGCTGCCTGAGCCCGGGCCGCGTTCGCAGCGGCCCGATCGTCGTCGTCTCCGGGCGGAAATGCGCCGTGTCCGCCCGGGCCGGTCTTCGCAATCGAATGAAGAGTGGTGACTACCGATGGCTTCGCTGGTGTCGATCCAGGGAACGTCGCTGGTGTACTTCTCGAGTACATCCGAGAACACCCACCGATTCGTGCAGAAGCTCGGGATTCCGGCCAGCCGGATCCCCCTGCACGATCGGGAGGGCACTTTCGAGGTCCGCGAACCGTACGTGTTGATCGTGCCGACCTACGGTGGCGGGACGACCGCCGCCGGTCGCGATACCCGCTACGTTCCCCGGCAGGTCATCCGGTTCCTCAACAACGAGCACAATCGGAGCCTGATCCGCGGTGTCATCGCGGCGGGTAACACCAACTTCGGCGACTCGTACTGTTTCGCGGGCGACATCGTCGCGCGCAAGTGCAAGGTGCCGTATCTGTACCGATTCGAGTTGATGGGCACGACCGACGACGTGGAGCGTGTCCGCGACGGTCTCGCCCGATTCTGGGAGTCCGTTCTCCAGAACGCCTGAGCCACATCCGTATCCGTATTCGACGCGCGTCGCGGACGTGACTGCGCGGCCGTTTCCTAACTCCGACAAGTGGGGACAGCACTGTGACCATTACCGATCCCGCTCCCGCCACGAGCGCACCCCTCGACGATTCGATCAAGGATCTCGACTACCACGCGCTCAACGCGATGTTGAATCTGTACGGCCCCAACGGCGAGATCCAGTTCGACAAGGATGTGGCCGCCGCCCGCCAGTACTTCCTGCAGCACGTCAACCAGAACACGGTCTTCTTCCACAACCTCGACGAGAAGCTCGACTACCTCGTCGAGGAGAACTACTACGAGCCCGAGGTGCTCGACAAGTACTCGCGTTCGTTCGTCAAATCGCTGTTCGACCATGCGTATTCGAAGAAGTTCCGGTTCCCGACCTTCCTCGGTGCGTTCAAGTACTACACCTCGTACACGCTCAAGACGTTCGACGGCAAGCGTTACCTCGAGCGGTTCGAGGACCGGGTGTGCATGGTCGCCCTGACTCTCGCCGACGGCGACGAGATCCTGGCCCGGCACCTCGTCGACGAGATCATCTCCGGCCGCTTCCAGCCGGCCACCCCGACCTTCCTCAACTCGGGCAAGAAGCAGCGCGGCGAGCCCGTCTCGTGCTTCCTGCTCCGTATCGAGGACAACATGGAGTCGATCGGCCGCTCCATCAACTCCGCGCTGCAGCTGTCCAAGCGTGGTGGCGGTGTCGCCTTGCTGCTCAGCAACATTCGTGAGCACGGCGCACCCATCAAGAAGATCGAGAACCAGTCCTCCGGCGTCATCCCGATCATGAAGCTGCTCGAGGACTCCTTCTCCTACGCCAACCAGCTCGGTGCCCGTCAGGGTGCCGGCGCGGTCTACCTGCACGCGCACCATCCCGACATCTACCGCTTCCTCGACACCAAGCGCGAGAACGCCGACGAGAAGATCCGTATCAAGACCCTCTCGCTGGGCGTCGTCATCCCCGACATCACGTTCGAGCTGGCGAAGAAGAACGAGGACATGTACCTGTTCTCGCCGTACGACGTCGAGCGCGTCTACGGAAAGCCCTTCGCCGACATCGATGTCACCGAGAAGTACTACGAGATGGTCGACGACAAGCGCATCCGCAAGTCGAAGATCAAGGCGCGCGAGTTCTTCCAGACCGTCGCCGAGCTGCAGTTCGAGTCGGGCTATCCCTATGTCATGTTCGAGGACACGGTGAACCGGGCCAACCCGATCGCCGGCAAGATCACGCACTCGAACCTGTGCTCGGAGATCCTGCAGGTCTCGACGCCCTCGGAGTTCAACGACGACCTGTCCTACAGCCATGTGGGCAAGGACATCTCGTGCAACCTCGGCTCGCTGAACATCGCGAAGACGATGGACTCTCCCGACTTCGCGCAGACCATCGAGGTCGCCATCCGCGGCCTGACGGCGGTCTCCGACCAGACGACGATCTCGTCCGTTCCGTCGATCGAGCGGGGCAACAACGAATCCCACGCCATCGGCCTCGGCCAGATGAACCTGCACGGCTTCCTCGCCCGTGAGCACATCTTCTACGGGTCCGAAGAAGGCGTCGACTTCACGAACATCTACTTCTACACGGTTCTGTTCCACGCCCTGCGCGCGTCGAACAAGATCGCGATCGAGCGCGGCTCGTACTTCAAGGGCTTCCCGGAGTCGAAGTACGCCTCGGGTGAGTTCTTCGACAAGTACACCGATCAGGTCTGGGAGCCGGCCACCGAGCGGGTTCGTCAGTTGTTCGCCGAGTCGAACATCGCGATCCCCACCCAGCAGGACTGGCGCGAACTGAAGGAGTCCGTGCAGAAGCACGGCATCTACAACCAGAACCTGCAGGCGGTTCCGCCCACCGGTTCGATCTCGTACATCAACCACTCGACGAGCTCGATCCACCCGGTCGCGTCGAAGATCGAGATCCGCAAGGAGGGCAAGATCGGGCGTGTCTACTACCCGGCGCCCTACATGACGAACGAGAACCTCGAGTACTTCCAGGACGCGTACGAGATCGGCTACGAGAAGATCATCGACACCTACGCCGCCGCGACGCAGCACGTCGACCAGGGCCTGTCGCTGACGCTGTTCTTCAAGGACACCGTCACCACCCGCGACGTGAACAGGGCCCAGATCTACGCGTGGCGCAAGGGAATCAAGACCCTGTACTACATCCGTCTGCGGCAGATGGCGCTCGAGGGGACCGAGGTGGAGGGTTGCGTCTCCTGCATGCTGTGACCCGCACTTCGTGACAGTCCTTGCATCAGCACACAATTCAGGTAGGTAACCGATGACTGCAGCAGCACACTCGCCGGCCGACGGCGTGCGCGTCAAACTCATCGATCGCGTCTCCGCGATCAACTGGAACCGCGTCCCCGACGACAAGGACGCCGAGGTCTGGGATCGCCTCACCGGCAACTTCTGGCTTCCGGAGAAGGTGCCCGTCTCCAACGACATCCAGTCGTGGGGCACCCTCACCGAATACGAGCAGGAACTGACGATGCGGGTCTTCACAGGCCTGACGCTCCTCGACACCATCCAGGGCACGGTCGGCGCGGTCTCGCTCATCCCCGATGCGGTCACCCCGCACGAGGAAGCGGTGCTGACGAACATCGCCTTCATGGAGTCGGTGCACGCGAAGAGCTACTCGCAGATCTTCTCGACGCTGTGCTCGAGCCGGCAGATCGACGACGCCTTCCGCTGGTCGGAGGAGAACGAGCACCTGCAGCGCAAGGCCCAGATCATCCTCGACTACTACAAGGGTGACGACCCGCTCAAGCGCAAGGCCGCCTCGACGCTGCTCGAGTCGTTCCTGTTCTACTCGGGCTTCTACCTGCCGATGTACTGGTCGTCGCGGGCCAAGCTCACCAACACCGCCGACATGATTCGCCTGATCATCCGCGACGAGGCCGTCCACGGCTACTACATCGGCTACAAGTACCAGCGCGGACTGGAGACGATCACGCAGACCGAGCGCGACGAGCTCAAGGACTGGGTCTTCGAGCTGCTCTACGAGCTGTACGACAACGAGACCCACTACACGGCCGACCTCTACGACCAGGTCGGGCTCACCGAGGATGTCAAGAAGTTCCTGCGCTACAACGCGAACAAGGCGCTGATGAACCTCGGGTACGAGGCGCTGTTCCCCAAGGACGAGACGGACGTCAACCCGGCCATCCTGTCGGCGCTGTCGCCCAACGCCGACGAGAACCACGACTTCTTCTCGGGTTCCGGCAGTTCCTACGTGATCGGCAAGGCCGTCGTCACGGAAGACGACGACTGGGACTTCTGACCGGGCACGCTGCACGCATCGATCCCGTACACCGGCGCCGGAGCGCCCGTGTACGGGATCGCGTGTTTTTCGCGGCCCGGCCGGTCACCTATAGCATCGCTCCTCGTGACCGAGACAAGAGAAGCGTCGGGCTCGCCTCGGCCGGTGACATCGGAACGCTCGCAGTCCGGCAGACGGGTGGTCGAGCAGCGGACCCGGCTGTGGGCGGTACTCGCCGCCGTGGTGGGGATCGTCGCATCGATCGCGATACCGCTCTTGCCCGTGACGCAGACCACCGCAACCCTCGAATGGCCGCAGAGTGAAAGCAAGACCGGTATCTCGGCTCCTCTGGTGTCCTACGCGCCGGTCGATCTCGACGCCACGATCGAGTGCCGGTCCGTGCGCGAAGCGCTGCCGGACGGCGGCACCGTGTTCTCCACCCTCCCGGAAGGAGCTCCCGATCGTGAGCGCTACGGGCTGATCGTCCGGGTCCGGTCCGCCGGTGACGACGGACCGGCGATGTTCGAGGTGATCTCCCGCAACACGATGCTTGCGGCGGCACCGGTGGACGAGCTGTCCGGGGACTGTGCGGTCACCCTGTCCTCGAACTCGGAACGTACCGTCGCCACGATCACCGGGTCGGCCGCGGCGGGGGAGCGGACCGTCGATCGCGACCTGCGACCTCAGCTGGTCGGCATCTTCACCGACCTGCCCGGTCCCGCGCTCGACGGCGTCTCGGTCACCGCGACCGTCGACACCCGGTTCACGACGTCTCCGACGATGCTGAAGATCGTCGCGATGATCGTCGCGGTGGTGGCCACAGCACTGGCCTTGTGGACGCTGGCCCGGCTCGACCGCGCCGACGGCCGCCGCCACCGCCGCCTGTTGCCGGCGTCGTGGTGGTCGTTCACCCGCATCGACGCACTGGTCGTCGGAACCCTGCTCCTCTGGCACGTCATCGGGGCGAACACCGCCGACGACGGTTACCAGCTCGGAATGGCCCGCGCTGCGGGTGAGGCCGGGTACATGGCGAACTACTTCCGGTGGTTCGGTGTGCCCGAAGCACCGTTCGGCACACCCTTCTACGACGTCCTCGCCGCGATGACCCAGATCTCGACGGCGAGCCTCTGGATGCGGCTACCGGCCCTGACCGCCGGGATCCTGTGCTGGTGGGTGCTCAGCCGCGAGGTCGCTCCGCGTCTCGGCGTGGCGCTACGCCGCAACCGGCTCCCGTTGTGGACCGGGGCCCTGGTGTTCCTGGCGTTCTGGCTGCCGCTGAACAACGGATTGCGTCCGGAGCCGATCGTCGCGACCGGTGTCGTGCTCACCTGGTGCTTGCTCGAACGCGCGATCGCGACCCGGCGTCTGCTGCCGGCGGCGGCGGCGATCCTCGTCGCCGCGCTCACCGTGACCGCCGGACCATCGGGCATCATCTGCTTCGCCGCGCTGATCGCCGGTGCCCGCCCGATCGCCCGCATCCTCCATCGACGCGCGCGCAGCCTGGGATGGCTGCCGGTTCTCGCTCCGCTGGTCGCGGCCGGACTGGTGATCCTGGTACCGGTCTTCGCCGACCAGACCCTCGCGGCAGTGCTGGAAATGCAGCACGCGCACGAGGTCGGTCCGAACGTGCCGTGGTTCCAGGAGTATCTGCGCTACCAGTACCTACTGCAGATCACCGTGGACGGCTCTCTGGCCCGCAGGTTCGCGGTCTTCACTCTGGTGCTGTGCCTGGCGGTGGCGGTCGTCGCGATGCTGCGCCGCGGTGGGCACATCCCGGGCACCGCGCAGGGTCCTTCCCGGCGCATCGTCGGCATCACCCTCGGTGCGCTGGTGCTGATGATGTTCGCGCCGACGAAGTGGACCCACCACTTCGGTATCTATGCCGGTCTCGCGGCTGCGGTGGCGATGCTCGCCGCCGTGGCCACCGGCCCCGCTGTACTGCGCTCGCGACGCAACCGGGCGTTGTTCGCCGCGGCGGTGTCGTTCGTGGTGACCATGTCGTTCATCGGCCCCAACGGCTGGTGGTACGTCTCGAGCTACGGGGTGCCGTGGTGGGACAAGCCGCCGTCGGTCGCCGGATTCGGCTTCTCCACCGTCTTCTTCGCGGTGACGGTCGCGGCCTTGCTGCTCGCCGCGTGGTGGCACATCCATCCCGTCGCCTCGACGCGCACCGACTCTCCGGCGCGCTGGTGGGCGGTGCCGCCGTTGACCGTCGCCGCCGCCGCGATGGTGGTGTTCGAGGTGCTGTCACTGGCCAAGGGTGCGATCGCGCAGTATCCGGGTTATTCGGTGGCACGATCCAATCTCGACACGCTCACCGGCAACTCGTGTGCCCTGGCGAAC
>NZ_AJVB01000175.1:0-7223 GCF_000278445.1 Rhodococcus sp. R1101 | reverse complement strand
CGCCGGGAGCGTGACCGACGACCTCGCCCGGGCCTATGCCTACTGCGCCGACCTCACCGCAGAGCACGGACGCACCTACAACCTCGCCACCCGATTGCTGCCCGCCCCGCGCAGAAGCGCCGTCCACGCGCTCTACGGATTCGCCAGGCATGTCGACGACATCGTCGACGTCACCGCGGTGGACGACCCGGAAACCGCGATCCGCGGTGTCGACGACGCGCACGCCCGGTTGCACGCCGCGCTCGCGGGCGATCCGGGCCCGCTCGACGACACCGGGCTGGTGGTCCGCGCACTCGCCGACACGATCGGGCAGTACGGCATCCCGATCGACTTCTTCGAGGCGTTCATCCGGTCCATGCGCATGGACGTGCCGGGCACCCCCGAATTCCGGCCCCACTATCGGACCATGAAGGAACTGCGCGAGTACATGTACGGCTCCGCGGCCGTGATCGGGCTCGAACTGCTTCCCGTGTTCGGAGTCGACGATCCGGCGGCCGCGCCGGCCGCTGCTGCCCTCGGCGAAGCGTTCCAGCTCACCAATTTCATCCGCGACGTGGGAGAAGACCTCGAACGCGGACGCGTCTACATCCCGCTCGAACTGTGGTCGGCGTTCGGGGTCGGCCTCGACCTGCTGCGCGAGGGCAGACGCACCGGGGTGGTCGATCCGCGGGTCCGGCGGGCTCTCGCCCACGCGGTCGCGCTGACCCGTGCCGAGTACCGCAGGGCCGAGCCCGGCCTGGCGCTACTCCCCGACCGGATCCGGCCGGGCATCCGCACCGCGTTCACGCTCTACGGGCGGATCCTCGACGAGGTCGAACGCAGCGGGTTCCGGGTGCTCGACCGGCGCGCGACGGTTCCTCGCCGCACGCGCGCCGCGGTGATGCTCACCGAGTACGTCACCGGTTCACTGTTCCGGCATCGCTGACCTCGGAGAGCCGGGGAGTCAGAAGGCGAGCGCCTGCGCCCGCCGCATCACCTCGCGCGCGGATTGCGTGTGCATCGCGGCCACGGGGTATCCGCCGGGAAGAGAATCGTCCTCGTCGAACAACCACCGCAGGATCTCGTCGTCCTGGTAACCACCGTCGTGCAGCACCGCGATCAGACCGGGAAGGCCCTTGAGGACCTCCCCCTCTCCGTCGAGGAAGGCCTCGGGTACCACGGGCACCCGGTCGCGTTTGAACGCCAGCAACTGCCGGTCGCGCACCATCTGGTGGACGCGCGAGATGGCGACGCCGAGGGTCTTCGCCACGTCGACGAGCTGCACCACGGGGACGGAGCGGTCGAGAACGTCGTCGCAGTAAGGGATTGCACTCACCCCACCACGTTATCGCTGTGCCCGCGCGGACGGCTACGCGGCTACCGTCCACGGGAGCTGGCTACGATCGACGGGGACGAAATCACTTCGCGCACGCGGAGCCGGACCTTCGTCACGTCGATACCTCGAAGGCCCGGGTACCGGCGTCCCACCATCACGCACGAGACACGGGGGTACACCGGGTGACCGCTGGAGGCGACCGACTGGTCGGCGTCGTGCTCGACCGGCGTTATCGCATCGAATCGCAGATCGCGCGGGGCGGCATGTCGACCGTCTACCGCGGCACCGATCTGCGCCTCGACCGTCCTGTCGCCGTGAAGATCATGGACCCGCAGTTCGCGGCGGATCCCCAGTTCCTGGCACGGTTCGAGTTCGAGGCCAGGTCCGTCGCGCGGCTGACCCATCCCGGGCTGGTCGCGGTGTACGACCAGGGCCAGGACGGCGATCACGTCTTCCTCGTGATGGAGCTCGTCGAAGGTGGCACCCTCCGCGAGTTGCTGCGCGAACGCGGCCCGATGCCGCCTCACGCCGCCGCCGCGGTGGCGGCGCCGGTCCTCGGTGCCCTGGCCGTGGCGCACCGTGCAGGTCTCGTGCACCGCGACATCAAGCCCGAGAACATCCTCATCTCCGGCAACGGCGAGGTGAAGATCGCCGATTTCGGGCTCGTCCGTGCCGTCGCCGCCGCGACCACCACCTCGCGCAGCGTGATCCTCGGCACTGCGGCCTATCTGTCTCCCGAACAGGTCACCGTCGGCAGCGCGGACGCACGCAGCGACGTCTACTCGACCGGTGTGCTCGTGTACGAGATGCTCACCGGCCGCACCCCCTTCACCGGCGACACCTCGCTGTCGGTGGCGTACCAGCGGGTGGAGAAGGACGTGCCCGATCCGAGTTCGGCGATCGACGGGGTGCCGCCCGAACTCGACGCCTTCGTCCGCCGCGCCACCGAGCGCGAACCGGCCGAACGCTACGCGGACGCCCAGGTGATGGCAGATGCTCTCGGGGAGATCTGCGAGACACTCGACCTGCCGCGTTACCGCGTTCCCGCACCGAGACGATCGGCCGTGCGCACGCCACCGGCACGGGTGGATCCCGACGCCGTACCGGCGCGCACCTCCGACGGCTCCGCGACCGGGCGTCCCGCTACCGCCCCCGCGACCACGGCACTGCCCGCCACCGCGGCGGCGAACGCACATGCGCCGACGACCGTGCAGACCGCGGTGCCGGGCACCGCCGGCCCGAATGCTCCCACCACCCGTCCCCACCCCACCCGGGTCGCGACCCGCGCCCATCCGCGCCCCGACACCGAAGCGGTGGCGCCGCGGCCCGACTACGCCGCCGACCGTCGCCGTCAGCGCCGCTCGGCGGCCGCCTGGATCGCCGCGATCATCGTGCTCGCACTGTTCATGGGAATCGCCGGATGGTGGCTCGGCGCCGGCCGGCTCACCGACGTCCCGACCGTGCAGGGGCTCGACCGGGCCGCCGCCGTCTCCGCGATCGAGACAGCCGGACTGGCCGGCGAGATCAGAGGCGAGTACTCCGACGACGTCCCGGTCGACACCGTCCTCGGCACCGATCCCACCGCAGGATCACGTGTGCCCGACGGCGACACGATCGCGCTGCTCGTGTCGCTCGGCAGGCCCACCGTTCCGTCCATCCCCGGCGCCGGGGAGAGATCCGTCGTCGAGGACGAACTGCGGCGTCGCACCTTCGAGCCGGTGGAGGGCGGCACCGCCTTCAGCACCACGGTGCCCGAGGGAGGCGTCGCCGCACTCGATCCCGCGCCGGGATCCGTCCTGCCCGTCGGGTCCGAGGTGAAGCTTGTGATGAGCAAGGGATCACCCCCGGTGACCCTGCCCGATCTCTCCGGACGCACGGTCGACGAGGCGCGGCGCATCCTCGACGATGCGGGACTGACCGTCGGGGAGATCCGGGAGGTCTTCGACGCCGACGTCGACGGGGGCCTCGTCGCCGGCACCGACCCGGCGGAGGGCGACGAGGTCAATGCCGGAGGAACGGTCACCCTTCTCGTATCCGATGCAGTGAAGGTGCCGTCGCTGTTGGGTCGTTCGGTGGGCTCGGCCCGCGAAGAACTCACCCGACTCGGCTTCGAGGTCGAGGTGCGGCAGCTCGGCGACTCCGACCGGTCGGTCGTGATCGGCCAGAATCCCGGGGCGGGCCGGAGAGCGGAACAGGGCAGCACGATCACGTTGACCGCACTGCCCTGATCCGAGCGATGTTTCCCGCCTACCCGCGGAGCATCTCCGCGACCAGGAACGCGAGTTCGATCGACTGCTGCGTGTTCAGACGCGGATCGCACGCCGTCTCGTAACGACCGTGCAGGTCGAGATCGGAGATGTCCTGGGCGCCACCGAGGCATTCGGTGACGTTCTCACCGGTGAGCTCGACGTGGATGCCACCGGGATGCGTGCCGAGCGCGCGGTGTACCTCGAAGAAGCCCTGCACCTCGTCGACGATGCGGTCGAAGTGGCGCGTCTTGTAGCCGGTGGACGCCTCGTGGGTGTTGCCGTGCATCGGATCGCACTGCCAGATCACCTTGTGACCGGTGGACTCGACGCGCTCGATGATGCCGGGCAGCAGGTCGCGGACCTTCGAGTGCCCCATCCGGGAGATCAGGGTGAGCCGGCCCGGCGTGTTGTGCGGGTCGAGCCGCTCGACGTACTCGACGGCCATCTCCGGGGTGGTCGACGGGCCGATCTTGAGGCCGATCGGGTTCGACAGCAGCTCCGCGAACGCGATGTGCGCGCCGTCGAGCTGACGGGTGCGATCACCGATCCACAGGAAGTGGGCCGACAGGTCGTACAGGCGCGGTTCGTCGCCCGAGTTGTCGAGGCGCAGCATCGCGCGCTCGTAGTCGAGGACGAGGGCCTCGTGGCTGGCGTAGATCGTCGCCGCACGCAGGTTCGGGTCGACGACGCCGCAGGCGTCCATGAACCGCAGGCCACGATCGATCTCGGAGGCGAGCGCCTCGTAGCGGGCACCGGCCGGCGAGGCCGAGACGAAGGCCCGGTTCCAGTCGTGCACGCGATGCAGGTCGGCCTCGCCGGCCGCGGTGACAGCACGCACGAGGTTCATCGCGGCACTGGCGTTCGCGTAGGCGCGCACGAGACGGGACGGATCGTGCCTGCGCACCTCGGGATCGGCGACCAGCGAGTTGACCATGTCGCCGCGGTAGGACGGCAGACCGAGCGCATCGGTGTCGGACGAGCGCGGCTTGGCGTACTGGCCGGCGATACGCGCGACCTTCACCACCGGCGTCGAGGCACCGTAGGTCAGCACCACCGCCATCTGCAGCAACGTGCGGATGTTGCCCTTGATGTGCGGCTCGGTGTTGTCGGCGAACGTCTCGGCACAGTCGCCGCCCTGCAGGAGGAAGGCTTCACCGCGGGCGACGGCGGCGAGCTGGTTCTGCAGCTCCTCGACCTCGCGGGGCACGGTGATGGGGGGCACGCTCTCGAGCACGGTGCGCATCGCCGCGGCCTGCTCCTCGGGCCAGCCGGGCTGCTGCAGCGCCGGTTTCGCGAGCGCCGCGTCGAGGTTGGCACGCAGCTCCTCGGGCAACGGAGGAAGTTCGGGCAAGCGGTCGATCGGCACGTCGACAGTCCAGTTCACCCGTCCAGGATATGGCGTGACGGCGGGACGCGGCGCAGCACCCCGTTACCCGCGTCACCGTGAACGACGAGCGGCCTCGATCGCCTCGAACTTCGCGAGGTTGTGGCGGGCGTCGGCGAGGGCGTCGTGATTGTCGTCCGGAACCGGAGGCAGGGGTGGGCAACCCGAGTCCTCCCAGTGCTGCCGGAGTTCGCGGGTATAGCGGGGCAGGACGTCCGGAAGATCGGGCATCGTGCCCCACAACTGCGCGAGGACGACGTGGTCGTAGGCCCCGATCCATGCCCACAGCTCGGGTCGGATACCCGGCCGGGGCACGAGGAACTTCAGCAGGTCGTCGCGGATCCTCGACCGCGACTTCCATGCGGGGTGCGCCGGGGGCGGCAGCTTCGGCAGCACGTTGCGGCGCACCCAGGCGCCGGCCCGGGACGGGTCGAACTCGGTCGACACCGCGTAGAACTCGCGGCCGTCCTCGCAGGCGACACCGATCGAGACGAGTTCGATCGTGCGACCGTCCTCGATGAATTCACAGTCGTAGAAGTAGCGCACCTGCTCACCCGGCGCGGGTGTCGGGAATACGGTCCGGGACGGGACCGCCCGGCGGCGGGGTGACGGCCTCGGACTCCGACGCGCCTGTCTCCCCGGCCGTACCCGGGCCGTCCGCCACGCCCGGGGTGCTCTTCAGGGTCGCGGCGTAGATGTCGACGTACTCCTGGCCCGACAACTGCATGAGCGAGTACATGACCTCGTCGGTGACGGTGCGCTCGACGAACCTGTTGCCGCCCATGCCCTCGAACCGGGAGAAATCGATGGGCTTGCCGATCCGCACGGTGATCTTCGCCGGTCGCCACATCTTCGAGCCGATGGGGTTCATCCGGTCGGTTCCGATCATGGCGACGGGGATCACGGGGACGCCGGTCTCGAGCGCCAGCCGCGCCAGGCCGGTCTTGCCCTTGTAGAGACGTCCGTCGGGTGAGCGGGTGCCCTCGGGGTAGATGCCGAGCAGTTTTCCCTGGCCGAGAACCCGGACCCCGGCATTGAGCGCGTCCTGCGCGGCATCGGCGCCGGTGCGGTCGATGGGGACCTGCCCGACCGAAGAGAAGAACCAGCGCTGGAAGGCGCCCTTGGGACCGGCACCGGTGAAGTACTCGCTCTTGGCCAGGAAGGTGATCCGCCGTCGCACGAGGAGGGGAAGGTAGAACGAGTCGAGGACCGCGCGGTGATTACTGGCCAGGATCGCCGGGCCGTGCGCGGGAATGTTCTCGCCGCCTTCGAAGGTCGGACGACCTATGAGCCACAGCAACGGTCCCAGGAGGACGTATTTGAACAGCCAGTACCACATGGCATCCTTCCCGAATCCGATCTTCCCCCCACGCGGATCGGTGCAGCACCGCCCGCCGGTCGACTCTACGACGATGCGGCCGCCACACGCACATCACCGAGGTGCCCGACCCCACGCTTTCGACCTCGACGTGACGATAATCTCATCCGCTTAACGGGATCGCGGGGTTCCGCACACCTCGGCGCGGGCCAGATCCGCAGCACCGATCAGCCCTGCGGCATCACCGAGTTGCGCCACCCGGACGCGCGCGAGGGGACGGTGCCCGGCACCGGTGGTGACGGCCGCATAGTGTTCGCGCGCAGCGTCGAGGAACAGCGGTGCGGAGCCGGAGACCCCTCCCCCGATGACGACGAGTTCGGGGTCGTAGACGTCGGCGACGAGCGCCAGTCCGAGGCCGAGTCTGCGGGCGAAGTCGTTGAACGCCGCGAGCGCGACGGGGTCGCCGTCGTGGGCGGCCCCGGCGATCCGCCGTCCGGTGAGCGATCCCGGATCCGCGGCGATCTCACCGGCGAGCACGGAACGTCCGGGATCCGCCGCGAGCATCTCGACGGTCGTGTCCACGAGACCTGTTCCGCTGCAATATCGCTCCCAGCAACCGCGCTTTCCGCACGGGCAGGGACGGCCGTCGGGATCGACCTGCAGGTGCCCGAGTTCGGGGGCCACACCGAACGCACCGCGATAGATCCTGCCGTCGAGCAGCAGGGCAGCACCGATTCCCGTTCCGAGTGCCACCATCACCGCGATCCCGCTGCCTGCGGCGGCACCGAAGCGGTACTCGGCCCAGGCTGCGGCGTTGGCGTCGTGTTCGAGCACGACCGGCAGCCCGAAGCGCGCGGTCAGCGTCTGCGCGAGTGGCGTCTCCCGCCAGGGCAGATGAGGCGCGAACCGCACGGTGGTGCGGTCTTCGGTCAGGAAGCCCGCGACCCCCACGCCGAC
>NZ_AJVB01000174.1:0-7254 GCF_000278445.1 Rhodococcus sp. R1101 | reverse complement strand
CCGGCGCACGAGGTCGCCTGTGCGGTACAGACGCTCACCGTCGCCGAAGGGCGAGGCGACGAAGCGTTCGGCAGTGAGATCGGGGCGCTGCACGTAGCCGCGCGCCACCTGCGCACCCGCGAGGTACAGCTCGCCCACGACCCCGGCGGGAACCGGCGACAGTCGCACGTCGAGCACGTAGGCGCGGGTGTTCCACACCGGAGCGCCCATCGCGACGGAACCACCGGTCGTGCCCGCGACGGGGCGGGCGGTGGCATGCACCGTGGTCTCGGTGGGGCCGTAGAGGTTGTGGAGTTCGGCGGCGCTGATCCGGGAGAACTGCTCGGCCACCGAGAGGGGGAAGGCCTCACCCGCGACGAGCACGGTGCGCAGCGACGCGCAGTCGTCCGGCGACACCGACGCGGCGAAGACCGCGAGCATCGACGGGACGAAGGAGGTGATCGTCACCGCGCGCTCGCGGATGACCGTGCCGAGGTAGGCGGTGTCGCGGTGACCGTCCGGGACTGCGATCACCATGCGTGCACCGACGGTGAGGGTGCCGAACAGTTCCCAGACCGACACGTCGAAGGTGAACGGGGTCTTCTGCAGCACCACGTCGTCGGGGCCGATCCCGTATTCGCTGGTGATCCACCGAATCTGGTTGACCACCGAGGCGTGGGCGACGGCCACACCCTTCGGGCGGCCGGTCGAACCCGAGGTGAAGATCGTGTACGCGGTGTTCGACGGACGCAACGGCGCGATGCGATCGGCGTCGGTGATCGGTTCGGCCGGTGTCGCGGCCAGGTCGAGGCCGTCGATCGCGAGCGACGGCGCCGATGCCGTGGCCGGCACGCGGTAACGGTCGCGCTCTGTGGTCAGCACCACCACGGGTGCGGCGGTGTCGAGGATGTAGCCGTTGCGATCGTCCGGCTGATCCGGATCGATCGGCACGTACGCACCACCGGCCGCGACGACCGCGTACATACCCACCAGCAGATCCGGCGAGCGACGCATCGCCAGGCCCACCGATGTCTCCGGTCCGACGCCGAGTGAGATCAGATGCCGCGCAAGACGATTCACACGCTCGGCAAACCCGACGTAGGTCAGCGACTCGCCCTCGAACTCCACCGCGACCGCATCCGGCGACCGCCGGACCTGCTCGGCGAACAGATCCGCCAGGGTCCGGGCGTCACCGAGTTCGTGCTCGGTGGCGTTCCACGTGGCGAGCACATCGGTGCGCTCGGCGTCGTCGAGCAGCGCGACATCACCGACCGGGAGTGCGGGCTCGGTCGCGACCGCGGTGAGGATCCGGGTCAGGCGCTCGGCGAAGGACTCCATCGTCCGGGCGTCGAACAGATCGGTGGCGTAGGTGAGGTCGAAGAGATAACCCTCTGCGGTGGCGTCGTCCGAGACGGTGACCTGCAGGTCGAACTTCGCGAGTGCCGCGTCGACGTCGAGCGCCGAGACGGTCAGGCCCGGCAGCTCGAGAGAGTCGGCGTCGAGGTTCTGGAACGCGAGGAGCACCTGGAACAGCGGGTGCCGGGCCGTCGACCGTTCGGGATCGATGAGCTCGACGAGCCGCTCGAACGGCAGGTCGGCGTGGCCGAACGCTTCGAGGTCGGCGCCGCGCACCCGGCCGAGCACCTGCTCGAACGACTCGCCGCCGTCCACATGGGTGCGCAGCACGAGGGTGTTGACGAACATGCCCACCAGGTCGTCGAGCGCCGCGTCGCCACGGCCGGCCACCGGTGTGCCGATCGCGATGTCGTCGGTACCCGACAGCCGCGCCAGCAGCACCGCCAGCGCCGCGTGCACCACCATGAACTCGGTGGTGGAGGTGCGGCGGGCCAGATCGCGTACGGCGGAACGGAGTTCGGAGTCCAGGACGAACCGGTGCGAAGCGCCTCGGTAGCTCGCAACCGCCGGTCGCGGACGGTCGGCCGGCAGGTCGAGCTGCTCGGGCAGACCCGCAAGCCTTTCCCGCCAGAACGCGACCTGCGACGAGATCACCGACTCCGGATCGTCCTCCGAGCCGAGCACCTCCCGCTGCCAGATCGCGAAGTCGGCGTATTGCACGGCGAGCGGTTCCCACTGCGGGGCGTCGCCCGAGACGCGTGCGGCATAGGCGGTGACGACGTCGCGGGTGAGCGGACCCATCGAGAAGCCGTCGGACGCGATGTGGTGTACGACCAGCACCAGCACGTGCTCGGTGTCGGAGACCGCGAACAGGCGTGCCCGGAAGGGAACCTGTGAGGTCACGTCGAAGCCGGTACCGACGATCTCGGTGGCCCGGGCGATCAGATCGGACTCGGCCACCGGGACCGGCGTCAGATCGGGCACCACCTCGTCCACCGGCAGCACCTGCTGATAGCCCACACCGTCGACATCCGGGTAGACCGTGCGCAGCGACTCGTGCCTGCCGAGCACGTCGGCGACCGCCGCCTGCAGGGCCGCCGCGTCGAGTGCACCCGACAGGCGGATCGCCACCGGGATGTTGTCGACCGCCGATTCCGGTTCGAACCGGTTGAGGAACCACATCCGCTGCTGCGCGAGCGACAACGGCACCAGTTCCGGGCGCACCTGCGGAACCAGCGGTGCTCGCCCGTCGCCACCGGAAGCCATGGCGGCGTCGACGAGCGAGGCCAGCTCGGCCGCGGTCGGGGCGTCGAAGAACTCGCGGACGTCGATCCGGACCTTGTGGTCGGAGCTGAGCCGCGCGACGACCCGCGTCGCACTCAGGGAGTTGCCACCGAGTTCGAAGAAGTCGTCGTCGACGCCGAGCCGCTCGATGCCGAGGATCTGCTCGAACGCCGAGACCACGGCGTGCTCGGTGGCCGTCGACGGCGCGCGGTACTCGCGCTGCAAAGAGCTGAAATCCGGTGCGGGCAGCGCCTTCCGGTCGAGCTTGCCGCTGCCGCCGAGCGGGAACTCGTCGAGTTCGACGAACAGCGACGGCACCATGTAGTCGGGCAGACGCCGGCGTACGGCGTCGGCGAGCTCGGACCGCTCGATGTCGCGGCCGTCGGTGACGAGATAGGCGACGAGGTGATCGCCGAGCGCGGGGTCGGAGTGCACGACGACGACCGACTGCCGCACGCCCGGGTGGTCGAGCAGCGCCGATTCGATCTCGCCGAGTTCGATGCGCAGACCGCGCAGCTTCACCTGGAAGTCGGTACGGCCGATGTACTCGATCTGCCCGTCCTCGTTCGTCTTCACGAGGTCGCCGGTGCGGTACATGCGGTCGCCGGGCTCCCCGAACGGGTCGGCGACGAAACGATCGGAGGTCAGATCGGGGCGACGGAGGTAACCGCGCGCGAGCTGGACGCCCGCGAGATACAGCTCGCCCTCGACACCGTCGGGGACGGGGCGCAGGCCCTCGTCGAGGACGTAGAGACCGGTGTCGGCCACGGCGGCACCGATGGGCACGACGGTGTCGTCGGCCGAGGTCGCGAAATAGGTGACGTCGACCGCGGCCTCGGTGGGCCCGTACAGATTGTGCAGACGCGCCGAGGAGATCTCGTAGAAACGGGCGACCGTCTGCGGCGGTAGCGCCTCACCGGACGCGAAGACGTAGCGGAGAGTGCTCACCGACGCGGCGGTGGGCTCGGCGAGGTAGACGGCGAGCATCGACGGCACGAAGTGCGCGATCGTCACGCCGCGCTCGATCATCGTCTGCGCGAGATAGGCCGGGTCGCGGTGCCCGTCGGGCACGGCGATCGTGAGGCGGGCACCCACCTGCAGGGGCCAGAAGAACTCCCAGACCGACACGTCGAAGGTGAACGGCGTCTTCTGCAGCACGACGTCGTCGGCGCGCATCCCGTACTCCGCCTGGCGCCAGTCGATGTTCGCGACGATCGCCCGGTGCTCGACGGCGACGCCCTTCGGCCGTCCCGTCGAACCCGACGTGAAGATGACGTACGCGAGGTGATCGGCCGTGAGCGCGCCGCGGCGCTCCTCCGGGGCGATGGGATCGCCGGAGATCTCGGACAGCTCGAGGGTGTCGATCGTCAGCGCCGGGACGGAACCGGGAAGATCGACGGCGTCGCGTTCGGTGGTGACGACCGCGACCGGCTCGGCGATCTCGAGGACGTAGGCGAGGCGGTCGGCCGGATGGTCGGGATCGAGCGGCACGTAGGCGCCGCCGGCCTTGACGATCGCGTACATGCCGACCAGCAGGTCGAACGATCGGCGGACCGCGAGACCGACGCGTGCGTCGGGGCCCACACCGAGACCGATGAGGTGACGGGCGAGACGGTTGACGCGGGCGTCGAACTCCCGGTAGGTCAGGCCCTGTCCGTCGAACTCGAGAGCGACGGCATCGGGTGTCCGGGCCACCTGGGCGTCGAAACGCGCCGCGAGCGTGTCGGGATCGACCGTGGCCGGTGCCGCCGCATCGGCGCCGAGCACCTCGACGGCGTCGGCCAGCAGCGCGTCGACCACCCCCGCGAGACCCGGGGCACCGAGCAGAGCGGGCGCGATGTTCGACAGGACGACCGGGAACAGCGCGTCGAAACCGAGCGCACCGCCCATGGCGGTGTCGAGCGTGGCGATCTCGTCGCGCAGGCGCGCGTAGCCGATACGGGTGTCACCGTCGGAGAGGGCGACACGGTCGGGTTCGATGTCCGCGACGGCGGCGAGCAACCGGGGAAGGTCCTCGATCGCCAGCGTCGGCTTGCCCGCCATGTCACCCGTCATCTACGTCAGCCTCCTGAAATAACCTGCGCTCGGCACTGCGCTGTGCGCGCGCCACCGCCCCCCGCTGCCACCCGGCACCGTACTGGCCGGGCAGTCGAACGACAGCCGATCTTCCATTATCCCGAAGTGTCCGACACAGGACTAATCCGCGTCGCCCGCCGGGGCGGCGTCCACGCCGTCTGCCGGGCCGGTGTCGGCGCCTTCCGCGACGGCGATCACGTCGCGCACCAGCTGTGCGAGACCGTCGGCGCCGAGTTCTGGCAGCATCCCCGGTACGAGGCCGTTCAGGACCACGGACACGAGCGCTTCGGCGGTGAGCGCGCCGCCCGTCGTGGTGGCCATGGTGTCCAGACGCTGGGCGAACTCACCGAGTGTGACCTCGCGCTCGCCGTGTCGGAAGGCGACCGTGCCCGGGGCCACGGCGGCCGCCGCGGCCACGAGTGCCGGCAGATCTGCGACGGTACGTGCCTTCTTCGGCCGGACCGCCCGCGCCCGCTCCGCATCCGTGCGGATGTCGATCGAACGGAGAACGACCTGCGGGTCGGCGCTGACGGTCTCGAGGATCCGGACGAAGCGATCGCCGAAGGTCTCGACCGTCGCGGCGTCGAACAGTGCCGTGGCGTAGGTGAAGGTCACATCGAGCGCGGTCAGCGCTCCCGACTCGGAGAACCGTTCGACCACCGTGCACTGCAGGTCGAACTTCGCCTGATCGGCGCCCGTCTCGAGCGCGGTCACCTCGAGTCCCGGCAGGGCGAAGGTGCCCGTGTCGATGTTCTGGAAGGTGAGCATCGCCTGGAACAGCGGGGTGTACGCGCTGTTGCGGCGCACACCGAGCCGTTCGACGACCCGCTCGAACGGCACGTCGGCGTTGCCGAACGCCGCGAGGTCCTTCTCCTTGGCCTGCGCGAGCAGCTCCGCGAAGGTCGCCGAACCGGCCACCCGGGTACGGAGCACGAGGGTGTTGACGAACATGCCGACGAGGTCGTCGAGCGCCTCCTCACCACGACCGGCGGTCGGTGTTCCCACCGCGATGTCCTCGCTGCCGGACAGGCGGGCGAGCAGCACCGCGAAGGTGGCGTGCATTGCCATGAAGACCGTCGCGTTGTGCTCACGGGCGGTCTTCTCGATCCGCTGCGCGAGTTCCTCGCCGATCGTGAAGGTGAACGACTCCCCCACCGTGGACTGGCGGGCGGGTCGCGGGCGATCCGTGGGCAGGGCGAGTACCTCCGGCACACCGGAGAGTTCGCCGGCCCAGTAGTCGAGCTGGCGCGACAGTTCGCTCTCCGGATCGTCCTCGGAGCCGAGAACGCTCTGCTGCCACAGCGTGTAGTCGGCGTACTGCACCTCGAGCGGTTCCCATCCCGGGGTCTCCCCCGCGGCGTGCGCGAGATAGGCGGTCATCACGTCGCGCACGAGCGGACGCATCGAATACCCGTCGGCGCTGATGTGGTGCGCGACGACCGCGAGGATGTGTTCGTCCGCGGCGAGACGCAACAGCGCGACCCGCACCGGCGGGACCGATGCCGTCACGTCGAATCCGCTGCCGAGGATCTCGGTGAGACGGTCGACGAGCTCGTCGGCGGTCACGTCCACCGGGGCGAGTTCGGGCACGGCCTGCGCGACCGGCAGCACGATCTGCACCGGACCGTCACCGCGGTCCGGGTAGACGGTGCGCAGCACCTCATGTCGTGCGAACAGGTCGGCGACCGCTGCACGCAGGGCGTCCACGTCGAGCGCACCGGTCAGGCGCACGGCGACGGGGATGTTGTAGACACCCGATTCGGGATCGACCCGGTTCAGGGTCCACATGCGCTGCTGCGCGAGCGACAGCGGCACCTGCTCGGGACGCGGGACGGCCGTGAGTGCCGGACGGGCACCCTCGCCCACCGACGGCCGGATGCGGGCGGCGAGCGCGACCACCGTCGACGACTCGAAGACGGTCCGGACCGGCACGCGGGTGTCGAGTGCGGCACCGAGCCGGGCGGCCAGCTGCGTCGCGAGCAGCGAGTTGCCGCCGAGTTCGAAGAAGTCGTCGTCGAGACCGGCCCGTTCGACACCGAGCAGTTCGGTGACGGTCGCAGCCACGATCTCCTCGACGGGATCGGTCGGGGCGCGGAACGCCCCCGCGTCGAGTTCGGGATCGGGCAGGGCACGCCGGTCGAGCTTGCCGTTGGTGTTCAGCGGCAACACGTCGAGTTCGACGAAGGCCGACGGCACCATGTACGACGGCAGCCGCTCCGCCAGCGCCGTCCGTGTCGCATCGGCGTCGAACGCCTCTGCGGCCGGCACGACGTACGCGAGGAGACGGTCGCCGAGGTGAGCGGTGCTGCGCACCAGGACGGCGACGTCCTTCACGTCCGGCAGCTCGCGCAGGACGGTCTCGACCTCGCCGAGTTCGATGCGGTAACCGCGCACCTTGACCTGGAAGTCGGCCCGATCGAGATATTCGAGGCGACCGGCACGGTTCCACCGGACGATGTCGCCGGTGCGATACATGCGTCCGCTCCCGGACGGGTCGGCGACGAACCGGTCGGCGGTGAGGTCGGGACGGTCGTGGTAGCCCCGCGCGAGCTGGGCACC
>NZ_AJVB01000173.1:0-7256 GCF_000278445.1 Rhodococcus sp. R1101 | reverse complement strand
GCCGGCCCTGATCATGGGCAGTCCCACCGATTCCGACATCTCGACGCTCGAGCTGTATCTCGTCTTCCCGCTCGGCGGTGAGGAACGCACCCTCGCCCTCGTCCGCGGCACCCTGCTCGTCGGTGCCGTGGTTCTGCTCGTCCTGCTGGCGGCGATCTCGATGATCGTCGCGCGGCAGGTCGTGCTGCCCATCCGGTCGGCCTCCCGGATCGCCGTGCGCTTCGCGGACGGGCGGCTCAAGGAACGCATGCCGGTCCGCGGCGAGGACGACATGGCCCGGCTCGCGATGTCGTTCAACGAGATGGCCGAGAGCCTGTCGCGCCAGATCACCCAGCTCGAGGAGTACGGCAACCTGCAGAAGCGGTTCACCTCCGACGTGAGCCACGAACTGCGCACCCCGCTGACGACGGTGCGTATGGCCGCCGACCTCATCCACGACGGCAGCGACGACCTCGACCCCGTCCTCAAACGGTCCTCCGAACTGCTCGTCGCCGAACTCGACCGTTTCGAGAGTCTGCTCAACGACCTGCTCGAGATCAGCCGGCACGACGCCGGTGTCGCCGAGCTCGCCTCCGAGCGCCTCGACCTGCGGATGTGTGCGCGTGCCGCCGTCTCGACCGTGCGTCACCTGGCCCGCGAGACCGCGACCGAACTCATCGTCGACATGCCGGACGAACCCGTCGAGGCCGATGTCGATCCGCGTCGTGTCGAACGCATCCTGCGGAACCTCCTCGCCAATGCGATCGATCACGGGGAGGGCAAACCGATCCTGCTGCGGCTGCGCGCCGACGACACCGCCGCGGCCTTCGTCGTGCGCGATCAGGGTGTGGGCCTGCGACCGGGGGAGGAGAAGCTCGTCTTCAACCGGTTCTGGCGTTCGGATCCGTCGCGGGTCCGGCGTTCCGGTGGCACCGGTCTCGGACTCGCCATCAGCGTCGAGGACGCAAACCTGCACAACGGCAAACTCGAGGCATGGGGCGAACCGGGACGAGGTGCCAGCTTCCGGCTGACCCTGCCCCGCGAACGCGGACGTAAAGTGGGTCGCAGCCCCCTCCCTCTCGTGCCCGGCGCCGCGAAGGCCGTGCAGGGCAAGCCCCCACCGGACGACGACACCCCGGAGCAGCCGTCGACCGGAGAGTCCCCGACCGACCCTGCGAGCACGCCGTCCGAAGGAGCCAGTACATGAGCCGCTCGACTCCGCGTGCAGCGGGCGTGCTCGTCGTCCTCCTGACAGTGGCCGGACTCGTGTTGTCGGGATGTGCCACGCTGCCCGATTCGTCCTCCCCGCAGGCCATCGGAACCCTCGAACGCGGTCCCTCGACCACGGAGGTCGCCGCACCGGTACCGGGTCGCGAACCCGACCTGCTCCTGCGCGACTTCCTGCAGGCCAGCACCGACCCGACCAACCGCCATCGCGCGGCCCGCCAGTTCCTCACGCCCACGATGTCCGACACCTGGGACGACGCCGCGAGCGCGACGATCGTCGACAAGGTCGACGTCCTCGTCGAGGAACGCGACGGCGACAGCGCCACCTATGTGGTGCGGGCGAGTACCGTCGGCTTTCTCGAGGAGGGCGGCATCTACCGCCCCGCCGACGGGGAGTTCGAGGCGCGGTTCTCACTCGTCCGCACCGACGGGGAGTGGCGCATCGACCGGCTGCCGGCCGGCGTCATCATGGACCGCCCCCGTTTCCTCAACACCTATCAGCGGCGCTCGCTGTACTTCCTCGACCCGACGGGCAACGCCGTCGTCCCGGATCCGCGCTGGATCACGGGCACACCCGAGCAGACGGCCTCCCAGCTGATGGGGTTGCTCGTCGAGGGCCCGAAGCAGGTGCTGGCACCTGCGGTCAAGAATCTGCTCGAAGACGTCACCGTCATCGGATCGGTGACGAAGGCCGACGGCCGGACGACCGACGTGGGCGTCGGGCTCGGCGGCATCCGCATCGACTTCCAGGGGGTCGGCTCGATGGGGCGGCAGGATCGCGAACTGCTCGCCGCACAGGTGATCTGGACCCTCGCCAATGCCGACATCAGCGGCCCGTACCAGCTCCTCGCCGACGGCCAGCCACTCGACGAACGTTTCCCGAACGGGTGGACCACCGCGGACGTGGCGTCGATGAACCCCCTCGCCGCGTCGAGCGTGACGGTGGGTCTGCACGCGCTGCTCGACGGCGCGCTGGTGAGCGTCGCAGAGACGGGCGTGACCCCCGTACGCAGCTTCTTCGGTACGTCCGACGACCTGCAGTCGGTCGCCCTGTCGCTGGACGGAGAGCTCGTCGCCGCAGTTGAGAACACCGGCAAACCGGCACCGGAACCGGCCGTGCAACTCATGGTGGGGGCCTACAGCGAGGGCGGTGCCGAGCCGGCGGTGGACGGCGAGTCGATCACCCGGCCGTCCTGGTCGCCCAACAACAATTCGGTGTGGGCGGTCGTCAACGGGACCTCGGTGGTGCGTGCGGTGCGCGAACCCGGCACCGGGCGGGTCACCGTCGTCGGGGTGGAGGCGGGCGCGGTCCGCGGTCTCGGCGGCCGCGTCACCGAACTGCGCCTGTCGCGCGACGGTGTCCGCGCCGCCATGATCATCGACGGGCGGGTCTTCGTCGCGACCGTCGTGCCGACCACGACCGGCGAGTACTCGCTCACCAATCCGCGCGAGATCGGCTTCGGTCTCGGTGGTCCCGCGCTCGCCCTGGACTGGAGCACGGCCGACACGATCGTCGTCTCCCGCGCGTCGGCCGACGTGCCCGTCGTGCAGGTCGCGGTGGACGGCTCACGCATCGACGCACTGCCGAGCCGCAATCTCACGCCCCCGGTGGTGGCGGTCGAGGCGTCCACGGCGAGCGAGTTCGTCGCGGATTCCCGGACGGTCTTCCAGCTCAACAACCGCGACCCCGCCGGCGACCGGTACTGGCGGGAGGTGCCCGGCCTCGCCGGGATGGCCGCGATTCCCGTCCTGCCGGGCTGAGCGCGGTGCCGGTGGCACCGGTTGTCGGTGCTGCCGTCGACCCCGGCTGTCGGTGACATCCGGCACACTCCCGGTGTGCTGACGGCCCTGCTCGATCTCGTCCTGCCCGCCCGGTGCGGGGGATGCGCCGACCCCGGGATGAACTGGTGCCGAGCGTGCGCGCGGGAACTCGGCGACCATCCCGGGACGGTGACGCCCCGCGTCGAGCCCGGGGTCCCGGTGTGGAGTCTGGGCCCGTACTCCGGTCCCCGGCGTCGCGCGGTGATCGTCGCCAAGGAACGCGCCCGGCGGGATCTCGCCGAGCCTCTCGGGCTCGCGTGGGCGGTCGCGATCACGCGGCTGCGAAGATGGGGCGAGCTGCCCGACGGGCCGTTGATCGTGGCGCCCGCCCCCACCCGGGCGCGGGCCGCGCGGGCACGCGGAGGCGATCCCGTCGCGCGTGCCGCCCGGGCCGCCGCGGCGCACGACCGTCACCTCCACGTGCATCCGATCCTGGGTGTCGCGGCGGGTGTGCGCGACTCGGTGGGGCTCACCGCGGCCGACCGGCAACGCAACCTCGGCGGCCGCGTGACGGTGAGTGCCGACGGGCTGCCGCGGACGATCCCGGTACTCGTGGTCGACGATGTGCTCACCACCGGAACCACCGCCCGCGAGTCGGTGCGGGCTCTCCGGCGCGCAGGATTGTACCCGGTGGGAGTGCTCGTGATCGCCCACGCGTGAGTACTCCGACGGGTCCGGGCGGGCCCCGTCCAGGACCGGAATGCGACGCGAAGTGAAATCGGGCGGGAACGGTGGCAGACCTTCGAGTTACGTACTAACGTCGCCATCAGACCCGGAAACAACAAGGTAGACGGGTGGAAACGCTTGTTCTTCCGATTCCGGGCGAGTGCGCTCTCGCGCTCATTCATCATGCCGGCGCGCGGGCTGCGCCGGCCGTAACTCGGGAGGTACGCGTGACGACCCCTTCGAAGTCCAGAGGTTCCGTTGCAGAGGCCGATACCGCCACGGAAGGCCCCCGTGCCGATGTTGTCGTGAAAGGACGCAACGTCGAGGTCCCCGATCATTTCCGGATCTACGTCTCCGAGAAACTCGCTCGGCTCGAACGCTTCGATCCGACGATTTTCCTCTTCGACGTCGAGTTGCAGCACGAACGCAACAGGCGTCAGAAGAAGAGTTGCCAACGGGTCGAGATCACTGCCCGCGGGAAGGGACCGATCGTACGGGCCGAGGCCAGCGCCGACAGTTTCTACGCTGCCTTCGAGTCTGTGATCAGCAAGCTCGAATCGCGCCTGCGAAGGACGAAGGAGCGCCGCAAGGTCTCCTACGGTGAGAAGACGCCCGTGTCCGTGGCGGAAGCCACCGCGGCTCTCGCCCGTGACGACGAGCTCGCGATCTCGCCCGATCTGTCGCTCGGCGACAGCGAGAAGGAATCCCAGGACGGTCCCGGCCGCATCGTCCGGACGAAGGAACACAACGCTGCGCCGATGACCGTCGACGACGCCCTCTACGAGATGGAACTCGTCGGTCACGACTTCTACCTGTTCCACGACAAGGAGACGGACAAGCCGTCCGTGGTCTACCGGCGACACGCCTTCGACTACGGTCTGATCAGGCTCGTGTGACACTGCCGGGAGTGACCTGAGGCACCTCGCCATCGCGGTCACTCCCGCGCAGCGCCTACCATGGAATCCGGCCGGGGTCCGACAAGGCCTCGGCCGGATTTCTTGTCCGTGCAGGTACCCGAGATTGAGGACGAACACACCAGTGCTGTCGCTGACGAAGCTGCTCCGGATCGGTGAAGGTCGCATGGTCAAGCGGCTCAAGCACATCGCCGAGCATGTCGATTCCCTCTCCCCGGACTTCGAGGCCCTGACCGACGCCGAGCTCCGGGCCATGACGGAGCAGTTCCGGAGCCGCTACCAGGACGGCGAGACGCTCGACGATCTGCTCCCGGAGGCCTTCGCGACCGCCCGGGAGGCGTCCTTCCGGGTGCTCGGGCAGAAGCACTATCTCGTCCAGATCATGGGTGGCGCGGCGCTGCACTTCGGCAACATCGCCGAGATGAAGACCGGTGAGGGCAAGACCCTCACCTGCGTGCTGCCGGCCTACCTCAACGCGATCTCCGGTGACGGCGTCCACGTCGTCACGGTCAACGACTATCTCGCCAAGCGCGACGCCGAGTGGATGGGCCGTGTGCACCGGTTCCTCGGGCTCGAGACCGACGTGATCCTGTCCGGGATGACGCCGGCGCAGCGCCGCGCAGCCTATGCCGCCGACATCACCTACGGCACCAACAACGAGTTCGGCTTCGACTACCTGCGCGACAACATGACGCACTCGCTCGACGACCTCGTGCAGCGCGGACACAACTTCGCGGTCGTCGACGAGGTCGATTCGATCCTCATCGACGAGGCCCGGACGCCGCTGATCATCTCGGGTCCCGCCGACGCGTCGAGCAAGTGGTACTCCGAGTTCGCCCGCATCGTGAAGCTGCTCAAGCCCGAGGTGCACTACGAGATCGACATCCGGAAGCGGACCGTCGGGGTGCACGAGGCCGGTGTCGAGTTCGTCGAGGACCAGCTCGGCATCGACAACCTGTACGAGGCGGCGAACTCGCCGCTGGTGAGCTACCTCAACAACGCCATCAAGGCCAAAGAACTCTACGCCAAGGACAAGGACTACATCGTCCGCAACGGTGAGGTCGTCATCGTCGACGAGTTCACCGGCCGCGTCCTGTCGGGCCGCCGCTACAACGAGGGCATGCACCAGGCGATCGAGGCCAAGGAAGGCGTCGAGATCAAGGCCGAGAACCAGACCCTCGCCACGATCACGCTGCAGAACTACTTCCGTCTGTACGACAAGCTGTCGGGCATGACCGGTACGGCCGAGACCGAGGCCGCCGAGCTCCACCAGATCTACAGCCTGGGTGTCATCCCGATCCCGACGAACCGTCCGATGGTGCGTGTCGACCAGGGCGATCTCATCTACAAGACGGAGGAAGCGAAGTTCGCGGCCGTCGTCGACGACGTCGTCGAGCGTCACGAGAAGGGACAGCCCGTCCTCATCGGCACCACGAGCGTCGAGCGGTCGGAGTACCTGTCTCGGCAGTTCACCCGGCGCGGTGTCCCGCACAGCGTGCTCAACGCGAAGTTCCACGAGCAGGAAGCGCAGATCATCGCGCAGGCCGGTCGTTCGGGCGTGGTGACGGTCGCGACGAACATGGCCGGTCGCGGTACCGACGTCGTGCTCGGCGGCAACCCCGACATCCTCGCCGACATCGAGCTGCGCAAGCGCGGCCTCGACCCGGTCACCACGCCGGAGGAATACGAGGCGGCCTGGGACGAGATCCTCGAGCGGATCAAGGCCGAGTCGAAGGCCGACGCCGAGAAGGTACGCGCGGCCGGTGGCCTGTACGTGCTCGGCACCGAGCGGCACGAGTCCCGTCGCATCGACAACCAGCTGCGCGGCCGTTCCGGCCGTCAGGGCGACCCGGGCGAGTCGCGGTTCTACCTCTCGCTCGGCGACGAACTGATGCGGCGCTTCAACGGAGCGGCCCTCGAGTCGATCATGACGCGGCTGAACCTGCCCGACGACGTGCCGATCGAGGCGAAGATGGTCTCCAAGGCCATCAAGAGCGCCCAGACGCAGGTCGAGCAGCAGAACTTCGAGATCCGCAAGAACGTGCTCAAGTACGACGAGGTGATGAACCAGCAGCGCACCGTCATCTACGAGGAGCGTCGCCGGATCCTGCGCGGCGAGGACCTCGAGGGTCAGGTGCAGCACATGCTCACCGACGTCGTCACCGCCTACGTCGACGGCGCGACCGCCGAGGGATACGTCGAGGACTGGGATCTCGAGCAGTTGTGGACGGCGCTCAAGACCCTCTACCCGGTGGGTGTCGACCACAAGACGCTCGTTGCCGAGAACGAGGACCTCGACCGCGACGGTCTGCTCGAGGTCCTGCTCGAGGATGCCCGCGCCGCCTACGCGCGTCGCGAGGCCGAACTCGAGGCCATCGCCGGTGAGAACGCGATGCGCGAACTCGAGCGTCGCGTGCTGCTGTCGGTTCTCGACCGCAAGTGGCGCGAGCATCTCTACGAGATGGACTACCTCAAGGAAGGCATCGGCCTGCGCGCGATGGCGCAGCGCGATCCCCTCGTCGAGTACCAGCGCGAAGGTTTCGACATGTTCACCGCGATGCTCGAGGGTCTGAAGGAGGAGTCGGTCGGATTCCTGTTCAACCTCCAGGTCGAGGCTGCGCAGCAGCAACAGCAGCCGGGTGTGGCGGT
>NZ_AJVB01000172.1:0-7362 GCF_000278445.1 Rhodococcus sp. R1101 | reverse complement strand
CGACGACGGGGACGACGAAGAACCCGGCGATGCCGAGCAGCCCGGCGAGGATGAGCGACCGGTTCGGCACTCCCGCCTGCTGCAGTCGCTTCCCGGGCCAGGTGTACTTCACGATGCCGGTGACCAGCAACGCCGCCGTCGCCACGCCGAGCACGACCCACGCGGTGGTGCCTCCCGTGACGAACGCCCACACGGCGATCGCACCGAAGATCAGCAGGACGCCGGGCAGGATCGGCAGCACGATCCCGAGCAGGCCGACGAGGATCGCCAGCCCGACGAGCAGTTCGCCCCCGGCACTCACGGCGCCACCGGGCGGGCCGAGCGGGCGGAAGGCAGCGGAGTACCGGGACGCGGTGGCAGCATGGTGGGACTATATGTGCCACCGGTCCACGCCCCCCGGGAGGACGCGATGAGCAGTACCAGGCCTCACAGCCCGAAGAGTGCTTCGGACGCCGATTCCGCCGCGGTGCGCGGCGACGTCCGGTACTTCACGACGCCCGCTGCCGATCCCGCCGAGACGGTCGAGTGGCAGCGACGCGACGCGCGGATCGTGCACCACGGCACCGGGCGCGTCGTCTTCGAGCAGACGGATGTGGAGTTCCCCGCCTTCTGGTCGCAGAACGCCACCGACATCGTCACGCAGAAGTACTTCCGTGGGCAGCTCGGGCACCCCGATCGTGAACATTCGCTGCGCGACGTGATCGCGCGCATCGTCGACACGATCACCGCCTGGGGGCACACCGACGGCCACCTCGACGACCCGGAGGCGTTCGCCGCCGAACTGACCTTTCTGCTGATCCACCAGCGGGCCTCGTTCAACAGTCCCGTCTGGTTCAACATCGGGGTGCCGAACACTCCGCAGCAGGCCAGTGCGTGTTTCATCCTGTCGGTCGACGACAGTATCGATTCGATCCTCGAGTGGTACCGCCAGGAAGCGGTGATCTTCAAGGGCGGATCGGGAGCCGGGGTGAACCTCTCCCGGATCCGCTCGTCGGCCGAACCGCTGACCGGCGGTGGAAGCGCATCCGGTCCGGTCAGCTTCATGCGCGGCGCCGACGCGTCGGCCGGCACGATCAAGTCCGGCGGCAAGACCCGGCGGGCCGCCAAGATGGTGATCCTCGACGTCGGCCATCCCGACGTCGAGGAGTTCGTCGACTGCAAGGCGATCGAGGAACGCAAGGCGCGGGTGCTCGCCGAGGCCGGTTTCGACATGGACCTCGATGGCGCCGACATCCATTCGGTGCAGTACCAGAACGCGAACAATTCGGTGCGCGTGACCGACGAGTTCATGCACGCGGTGGTGGCCGACGCCGAGTGGCCCCTGCGCGCCGTGACGACCGGCGAGACCGTCCGGACGGTGCGCGCGCGAGAGCTGTTGCAACGCATAGCATCCGCCACCTGGGAATGCGCCGACCCCGGCATCCAGTACGACACGACGATCAACGCCTGGCACACCGCCTCCGCGACCGGACGGATCAACGCGTCCAATCCCTGCTCGGAGTACATGCATCTCGACGATTCGGCCTGCAATCTCGCGAGTCTGAATCTGCTCACCTTCCTCCGCGAGGACGGCACCTTCGACGTCGACGGTTTCCGTCACGCCGTGGCGGTGATGCTCACCGCGCAGGAGATCCTCGTCGGCCGCGCCGACTACCCCACCGAGCGCATCGGTGCGACATCGCGTCGGTTCCGGCAACTCGGGCTCGGTTACGCCAATCTCGGTGCGCTGCTCATGGCTTCGGGCCTGCCCTACGACAGCGAAGCGGGCCGCGCGACCGCGGCGGCGATCACCGCGCTGATGACCGGGCACGCCTACGCCGTCTCGGCCGATCTGGCGCGGCGCCTCGGCCCGTTCGACGGGTTCGACGAGAACCGCGCGCCGATGCTCGACGTGCTGGGCAAGCATCGAGGGGCACTCGACGACATCGATGCCGATCTCGCCCCGGCCGACGTGCTCGAAGCCGCACGGCGGGCGTGGGATCGTGCGGTGACCGACGGCACCGCCCACGGCGTGCGCAACAGCCAGGTCAGCGTCCTCGCCCCCACCGGCACCATCGGACTCGCGATGGACTGCGACACCACCGGTATCGAACCGGATCTGGCGTTGGTGAAGACCAAGAAACTCGTCGGGGGTGGCAGCCTCACGATCGTCAATCGCAGTGTGCCACGCGCATTGTCGCGTCTGGGTTACGGCCCGTCGGACGTCGCCGACATCGTCGCGCATCTCGATCTGCACCACGATCTCGCCGGCGCGCCGCACGTTCGCGACGAGCACGCACCGGTGTTCGCGACCTCCATGGGCGACAACGTCATCTCGCCGCGTGGTCACGTCGCGATGATGGCCGCGGTGCAGCCCCTCCTGTCGGGTGCGATCTCGAAGACGGTGAACCTGCCCGAGTCCGCGACCGTCGACGACATCGCCGACATGTATGTCGACGCGTGGCGCCTGGGCGTGAAGGCCCTCGCGATCTACCGCGACAACTGCAAACTGGGACAACCGTTGTCGACGTCGTCGCGCCCTGCTGTCGCAGAAGCGGCGGCCCCGTCCGCGGCGCCTCGCCGCGAGCGGCTCCCGCGTACCCGCACTTCGCGGACGTTCGAGTTCCGGGTGGCCGACTGCAAGGGCTTCGTCACGATCGGCGAGTACGACGACGGGCGTCCCGGCGAGATGTTCCTGCGCGTGTCCAAACAGGGTTCGACGCTCGCCGGCATCATGGACGCCTTCTCGATGTCGGTCAGTTACGGTCTGCAGTACGGGGTTCCGTTGCGCACCTTCGTCCGGGCCTTCACGAGTACGCGTTTCGAGCCGGCCGGGATCACCGACGATCCGGATCTGCGGATCGCCACGTCGATCCTCGACTACATCTTCCGGCGACTGGCGGTCGACTATCTCGAACCCGACGAGCGCGCCGAACTGGGCATCCTCACCGTCGCCGAGCGTTCGGTGCCCGACACTCCCACGCTCACGCCGTACACGAGCACGCCGCCGGTGCGTGAGCCCGATCCGCCGGCGACCGCACGGCGCAGCACGCATGCGGACTCCCCGGGGGGGTTCGCCGCGCCGTCACCGTCGAATCCGGACGCGCCGTACTGCATGCAGTGCGGGGTGAAGATGCAACGGGCCGGATCGTGCCACGCCTGCCCGTCCTGTGGGAACACCAGCGGTTGCAGCTGAGGTGATGCGTCCATACTGGCGCGATGGTCCTGGGAGTCGACACCGAACTGACATTGACGGCCGCAGGTGCGGTCTTCCTCCTCGCGCTCGCTCTCGGCGTGTGGAAGTACCGGCAGATGGCGACGTCCGACGACCACCTCGCGCACCCGTACGTCGACATCGCCCACCGATCGGCCCTGATGTACTCCTTCGCGACGCTGCTGGTCGCGGTGTTCGTCGAGCTCAGCGCATGGCCTACCGCAGTGAACCTCGCCGCGGCCGCGGTGATCGTGGTGTTCTTCGTCGGTGCGATCGCGAGCTATGTCGTGCACGGTGCGCTGCGCGACACCACGAATCAGTTCGCGCATCCGGTGCGCGGGACGGGTCCGGCGATGGCCGCGCTGATCGTCGGTGAGATGGGTGGCTTCGCGGTGCTGTTCGCCGGCTTCCTGTGGGGTGCCTTCGCAAGCTGAGGCCGCGTCAGGTGCGGTGTTCGAGCAACGACAGGACGTTGCCGTGCGGGTCGCGGAACCACGCGACCCGCATACCGTCGGGCGCGGTCCACGCGTCGTGGTCGTCCTGATCCATGCCGTTGTAGCGGATGAACTCCACGCCGTGCTCACGCAGTCGTTCGACGGTGCCGTCCAAATCGGATACCCGCCAGCCCAGCACGGTGTAACCGGTCTCCTCGCGCGACTGCACGAGGGTCACCCGGACCGGTGCGCCGTCGCCTCCGTCGAGGACGAGCGCGAAGGGGTCGCGGGAGAGCTTCCGGAAGCGCAGGGTGTCGACGTAGAACATCTCCGAGACGTCGAGGTCGGTGCTCGGGACGAAGCTCACGAGTTGGCCGGTGATCGTCATACGTCCACTGTGCTCCGGAGCGCCCGAGTGCGACAGCGGATTCGGCGGATTCACGCCCCCACCTCGGCGATCCGGCGACTAGGCTCTCGATCATGAGTACCTCGGAGATCGCTACGGTCCTGGCCTGGCACGACGCTGTGAACAGCAACGACATCGACACGCTCGTGCAGTTGTCGAGCGACGACATCGTGCTCCCCACCCCCGACGACGATCCGGACCA
Source organism: Rhodococcus sp. R1101 (assembly GCF_000278445.1). NCBI lineage: Bacteria > Bacillati > Actinomycetota > Actinomycetes > Mycobacteriales > Nocardiaceae > Rhodococcus > Rhodococcus sp. R1101. The sequence continues at coordinate 3,127 of NZ_AJVB01000172.1, read as the reverse complement.
AGGACTCGACGAACTGCGCGAGTGGGCGACGACGGCAGGGGTCACGCTGCAACCGGGCCGCCTGTTCGTCCACCACGGAATCGTGGTGGTCGAGGAGACGGCGACCTGGGCGTCCGATCCGGGTCCTCGTGAGGAGGCGATCGCCTTCCGGGTGGTCGACGACCAGGTGGTCACCGTCGTCCGCCACGCGGATCTCGGCGAGGCCTTCGAGGCGACCGGACTGAGCGAGGCGGACCTCTACGAGGAGTGATCAACTCCCGGCGACCGGACCCCAGTGACCGGAACCATATTCTGAACGCTCGCTAAGGTACTCTCCGTTGCGACAGTCCCTACACATCGGAGCGAGGTTCGTCGAGTGTCCGCTGAAGCTGTTGAGAAGAAGGGTCCGCTCGCGGGTGTCCGCGTCGTCGAGTTCAAGGGGCTCGGTCCCGGCCCGCACGCCGCGACCCTGCTCGCCGATCTCGGCGCCGATGTCGTCATCGTGCAGCGCCCCGGTGAGATCCCGCCGGCGGGACAGCGCGACCCGATTCAGCGCAACCGTCGCGTCGTGGAGGCCGACCTCAAGGATCCCGCCGACATCGAGAAGGTCCTGGGTCTGCTCGAGCGCGCCGACGTCCTCATCGAGGGTTTCCGTCCCGGCGTGACCGAACGGCTCGGTCTCGGACCGGATGTGGTCCTCGAGCGCAACCCGCGCATCGTCTACGGCCGCATGACCGGTTGGGGCCAGGAGGGCCCGCTCGCGAACGCGGCCGGCCACGACATCAACTACATCTCGCTCACCGGTGTGCTGCACGCGATCGGCCGTAAGGGTGAGCGTCCGGTGCCGCCGCTGAACATGGTGGGCGACTTCGGCGGCGGTTCGATGTTCCTCGTCTTCGGCATCCTCTCCGCCCTCGTCGAGCGGCAGACCTCCGGCAAGGGCCAGGTCGTCGACGCGGCGATGGTCGACGGTGCCCTCGCGCTCTCGCACATGATGTGGGCGTTCCGCGGTCGCGGTGTGTGGTCGGACGAGCGCGGCGTCAACCTGCTCGACACCGGCGCGCCGTTCTACGACGTCTACGAGACCAAGGACGGCAAGTACATGGCCGTCGGCTCCATCGAACCGCAGTTCTACGCACTGCTGCTGCAGGGCCTCGAGCTCGATCCGGCCGACCTGCCGCACCAGCTCGACACCTCCCGCTGGGCGGAGATGAAGAAGATCTTCACCGAGAAGTTCCTGTCGAAGACGCGCGACGAGTGGACCGAGATCTTCCTCGGCACCGATGCCTGCGTCTCCCCGGTCCTCACCTGGGCCGAGGCGGAGAAGAACGAGCATCTCGTCGCCCGCGGATCGCTGATCGAGATCGACGGCACCGTGCAGCACGCACCGGCGCCGCGCTTCTCCCGCACACCCGCCGGCGAGCCGGGGGCACCGGCGGCCGAGGCCACCGACATCGACACCCTCTGGGTCTGATCCGGCAGCCCGAGCCCGCCGACGCTCCGACGATCGTCCTGGCGCACAGGATCAGACGACGAGCCGCGCCTCGTCGGGCGTGCGTCCGGAGGCCACCTGGTCGTAGGCGGCGGCCATGGCCTCGACGGCGTCGTCGAGGACCTCCGCGTCCTGCGTATGCGGCAGGCGTACGAAGTGCTCGAACGCGCCCTGCACGCCGAAACGCGGACCGGCCGAGAGCAGCACGCCGTGAGACGGTGCGGCCGCAGCCAGCGAGGTCGACACCGGCTCGGGCATCCGCGCCCACAGCGACATCCCGCCCTGGCCCGGTGTGTACTCCCAGTCGGGTAACCGCCGGTCCAGGGCGTCGCACAGCGCACGACGTCGCTCCCGCAAGCCGGCGCGTCGGCGTTCGAGCAGCTCGTCGACATCCGAGAGCAGATGTGCGGCCGCAAGCTGTTCCATGACCGGGGTGCCCAGGTCGACGGCAGTCCGGGCTCCGGCCAGCCGGACGATCGTGTCGCGGTCGGCGCGGATCCACCCCACCCGCAGGCCGCCCCACAGCGACTTCGCCGTCGAGCCCACCGTCACCACCGACGCTCCGGCGGGCATCGCCGCGACCGGCGGCGGCGGCGGGGCGTCGAGCCACAGATCGACCATCGACTCGTCGACGACGAGCGTGGTCCGCGTGTCGCGCATGATGCGGGCCAGTTCGGCACGGCCGTCCTCGTCGAGGCACAGACCCGTGGGGTTGTGGAAGTCGGGGACGAGGAAGGCGGTGCGGGCGGCGGTCTGCCGGACGGCGCTGGCGACACCGTCGAGATCCCAACCGCCGTGCGGGCCGTTCTCCGGGCGCACCGGAACCGGCACCGGACGGGCGCCGTATCGGCGGATCGCTTCGAGCGCATTGGGATAGGTGGGGTGGTCGACGACCACCCGGTCGCCGGGATCGTCGAACACACCGAGCAGCAGGCGCATCGCGTGCTGCGCCCCGGAGGTGACCATGATCTGATCGGGCGAGGTGGGCAGTCCACGCTCGCGGTAGCGACGGGCGATGACCTCGCGCAGCACCGACACCCCGATCGGTTCCATGCCGTGCGAGTCGAGATAGGTCGACATCGACCGCAGCGCCGCCGCATACGCCGCCTCGATCTCCGTTGCAGGCGCGGGTAGCGAGGCATTGCTCAGATCGATCGCCGGACCGACCGGCATCCGGGATCCGGTGTTCTCGGAGCCCCGGCGAGCGGGCACCGCGACGGTGCTGCGGGCACCCTGTCGACTGCGCAGATAACCCTCTTCCCGTAGCGCCGCGTAGGCGGACGCGACGGTGGTGCGGCTCACCGACAGGGCTGCGGCGAGTTCCCGCTCGCTGGGCAGGGCGACCCCGAGCGGGACACGACCGTCGTGCACGAGCAGGCGGATGCTGTCCGCGAGCGCCCGGTAGGCAGGGCGGGGATCGGGGCGAGCGGAGCGACGGGAATGCGACTGCCCGGAATCCTGCCAGTTGCCGAGGTCGCGGACGAGCGAACCGGCTCCGATCGCTCGAGTGATCACCGATCCAGTATGCCCCGCGCCGCGCGGGCGGGATCAGGACGGTGGATCGAGCACCTGGCGGAACAGGACCGTCCCTCGCGAGTCGAGCAACTCGACCCGCATCTGCCTCGTCCTTCCGTCGATGAACACCTCCCCCGAAGT
>NZ_AJVB01000171.1:0-7363 GCF_000278445.1 Rhodococcus sp. R1101 | reverse complement strand
GCGCGAGTGGTCCGAGAACGCTCATTGGGCAGCGTCATCGCCGAAGCCCTCCTGCAGGTCGCGGAGGCGTACCGCACCGGCGCGTGGCTCGTCGAAGGCACCCGCCTGCACCTCGTGTCGGTGGTGGGCGGCGCCGAACAGTCCGGGTTCACCGTGCACGACGACGGCACCGTCGACCCCTCCGACCAGATCCGCATCCTCTCGGCGATGCTGCAGGCCGAAGCCGTCGCCGAAGCCCGCGTCCGCCTCGAACACGAAGCGGCGGAGCTGACCCACGCCGTCCGCGGCGCTCTCGAACAAGCGTCGCGAGCCGCAATCGAAACAGCCGATCGAATCACCGCCGCCGTTGCGGTACTCGAAGCAGCCAGGGATGCCGCGGTGCCGGGGAAGGTCGTGCAGACGGAGGACGGTGAGTTCTCCTGGTGGCCGGACTGGCCATCCACCATCGCAGCGTCGTCCATCGGCGCAATGTCCGGAGCTACCAAGGAACTCCTGACCGACGCGGCGGTGGCCTCGGGCGACGATGTCGCACGCAACATCGCGCGCGGAATGAACCCGGCTGCCGCTGCAGTAGGCACCGTTCCTGCGATCGTCAACGACATCAAGGGAGGGATGGATCCCACCGAGGCAATAGTCTCCGAGAGCGCCGGAACCGTTGCCGGCATGCTCGGTGCCGTAGCCGCATCGAAACTTTCAGCGGCGTTCATCGGGGCAGTGGGCGGTTCGGTCGTCCCGGGAGTCGGCACTGCAGCGGGCTTCGTTGCCGGCCTCATAGGTGGCGGCGCAGCCACATGGTACGCATCCAAGAAAATCCAGGAGTTGTGGTGACGACCGAAAACGTTCCGCCGGACCGATATCGAACTCACATCGATTCGTTCTTCGACCCTCGTTGGCCGCAGCAACTGCGAATCGGGTGGTGCATGGGCGGGGTCTTCGCTGCTGTTCTGGCTGTATGGTCCCTCGGGGATGCACTGGTGAACGTCGGGCACGAAGAATCGATATCCACAATCGGCTCGGTAGTGTTCGGAACGTCGATGCTACTCATGAGTGTCGCAGCGTTCAGGGACGGCGGGATTCGAAATGTATTGCATTCCAAGCGGGTCAGGAGTAATGAACATTCTGAACTCGGAATCGGAATCGTTGTGCCGGGAGGACTCACCCTTCCCAGCCTGGCTGTTGCCATGCTTATCTTCAACGGCCTTACCGGTTTGGCCATCTCTGCTCTGAACGTCTACATCACCGACAGATCCGAGTTGCCGCATGGTTACGACCCCCGAACCACTGCAATCTTCGCGCTCGTGGGTGGGATCGTTCTCTTGCTCATGGCGGCGGCGTTCATCTGGTTCCGACTTCCCACCACACTGGGGTTGTATCCACACGGAATCGAAAGAGTCGTACGTTCTCGCAAGTTCCGACGAAACAATGCCACCGTGCAATTTGTGCATTGGAACGACATCGAGGGCATCGCAGGAACGGATATCGTGACCCGTTCCGGATACGGCGACGTCCGGACTCCGATGATCCACATCCACACGACCGGACGGATTCCCCCGGAAGCGCGCATCCCCCACGACGAAGAACACATTCTCGCCATCGTCTGCACTTGGCTCATCGCAGAACCCAACACACTCCTGGCCCTGGCCCGACGAATGCATGAACGTCCACACGACCGCACACTCCTCGCTCGGGAGGACGCGGCCGAACTTCTCAGACCACCGCCTTTGCGAGGGCGATTCCGGATGGCACGCCACCAGGAGGCGTCTCGATGAATGCTTCGCTTCAGACGACGCTCTCCGACTACCTCGCAGCACGCGAAGTCGAACTGAGCCCCTGCGACCCGGACGATCCGCGGCACCCGCAACCGGAATCCCAGGCGCCGGAAGGCTGGATCACACTCCCCCGCGATGTCTTTCCGCACGCACATACGGTTCTCGTAGCTCCCCAGCCCGTCATGGATGATTGGGCACCCAACGCCGTACTCCTCCACGGCGCACTGTCGAAATGGCGGCCGACGGACGAACTGCTGGAGGTCGCGGGGAATGAAGTTCGCGAACTGCCCGCATGGAGGGAGAGGTTCCGCGACACATCCGATTTCCGCGGGCACCGATCGGTGATCGTCCAAGGCTCCTATCGAGTGGACGACGTCGAGTACACCGCCGTGACGCGATATCTCGTGATCGACCACGAGTACGATCGCTACCTGACGCAACTGACGGCAACCGCACGTTCCGACAGCGCCGAGTCTCTTATCGCTCATCTGCATGCAATCCACGAGGGACTGAGAATCCGGTGAGCGATTCCATCGAGACGTACCCGTACGGAGAACGATCCGAACCTACTTGGCCGCAAAGGGTTTCGTACGGGATCGCTCTGCCTCGGCGTGTTCCTGGCCGGGACCGGAATCCTTGTGCTGCAGAAGACCGTCGACGTTCGACGAGCGGATGGCGGCGGAGCCATCGCCCTGGGGTTCTGTCTCGCTGTGATGACGGCGTCAAGTTCGGCCTGGGGATTCGAGCGAGCCGGCTTCCACCGATTCGGTGTGCATCCGAGGATCCAGCAGTACCGAGACGACGTTCACGGCCCTGGCATCGAGATTCCTTACGTGAGGATACTTCCCGTTCAGCTGTCCGTCGTGTTCTCCTGCATGACAGTAGCGGGTGCTTTCATGATTACATGGCTCGTGCGGCGTGGCGTTTCGGACGTGTTCGTTCGATGGGACGAGATCCGGGAAGTGGCTGCCGATGTCTACACCGTCTCGGGTAGCGGGGCGTCTACACACAATCCGCTCATCCGTCTGCACGTACCCGGCTATGAACCGACTCCGCCTCGCATGGGGCACGACAAACCGGATTCGTTGACCGTTCCGGCGTACGTTCTCGTCAGCGAACCCCACACGCTGCTCGGGCTCGTCGACCGTCTCCATCGGTGTCCCGAAGATCGCCATCTCGTCACCACACCCGAGGCCCCAGAACTCCTCCGTCCCTCCCTGTGCGTGAACGCTTACGTATCGCGCGGAAGATCCCGCGTCAACAGTGGGAATGGTGATGGGTACGCAACACCGGTGGTGGGTTCGCAACGCCGACAGTGACCGACCACGTTGCGAGTCTTCACCCCACGTTGCGTACCTCGGTCATTTTCCGTTGTTCGGGCCGTGGACGCGGCGGTGCAGTGCTTCCATCCGCAGGTCCAGATCGCGCGCCGTTTCCGCGGCGAGGCGGAGTTCTTCGCGCAGTTCGTCCGGTACCTCGCGGTCGTGCTTGTAGTAGATCTTGTGTTCCAGGCTCGCCCAGAAGTCCATGGCGACCGTGCGGATCTGCAGTTCGACGTAGACGCGCTCGACCCGATCGGACATGTACACCGGGATCTGGACGATCACGTGCACGCTGCTGTACCCGTTGGGTTTCGGGCGGGCGATGTAGTCCTCGATCTCGACGACCGTCACGTCGAGCTGGCTCGTGATCATGTCGATGATCCGGTAGACGTCCGACGTGAAGCTGCACGTGATGCGGATGCCTGCGATATCGCGGACGGCCTCGCGGATGCCGTCGAGCGAGGCGGGCGCACCCTTCCGTTCCGCCTTGGCGAGGATCGACTCGGGGCTCTTCAACCGCGACTTCACGTGCTCGATCGGGCTGTACTCGCGGGCGTAGGTGAACTCCTCGCGCAGGATGTTGATCTTCGTCATCATCTCGTCGATGCCGAACTTGTACACCATGAGTGCGCGTCGCAGATCCTGCGCGAGATGCTCCACTGCGACCAGCGGTGCCTGCACGTCGTCCGGTGTCGGTAGTCCCGGTTCGGGTTCGCCCACCGTCGTCTTCACTCGATTCCTCCTCGACTGCTTCCGGGATCGAGTCTGCCAGTCCGACCACGACAGGCGGTTCTCACCTCCACGACCTGCAGTGATGCCGGACGGTCCACCCGAACAGGACTCCCGCCGCTCGTCGATCGAGACATCCGGACGCCTCGACGCCCAGTGCTTGCCCAACCGCGTTCAGCGCTTACCCCGGCCGAACCGCTCGACCACGACCGCCCGCAGCGAGCGGGCTTCGATGCCGGCCTCGCGGCGGGCGCGCCCTCGGGTCACGAGCACCCCGATAAGCGCGATCACCCAGATCGGATACTGCGCGAACCACGCGACGCGGAAGGCGTCGAAGGTGTAGCCGCCGAGCCGGTCGAGCACGATGCCCATCGTCTGCACGACCAGCAGTGTCGCGAGGAAGCCACCGATGTTGACGATGCCGTTGGCCGTGCCGAGCGCGGTCCCGGGATTGAAGGTGCGGGCGTAGTCGAAGCCGATCATCGATCCCGGCCCGCCCACCGAGATGACGACGACGAGCACCACGAGCAGCCACAGCGGTGCGGGTCCGGGCAGGGCGAGCACCGCCGACCACGTCACTGCGCTGGCGAGGATGATCATGAGCACGAGCCACGAGCGTCTGGTCGGGAAGCGTCCCGACAGCACGCCGAGGATGGGTCCGGCGGAGATGGCGGTGACCACCGAGACGGTCAGCATCGAGCCGGCCGCCGCGGGTGACAGGCCCTGCGCGGAGACCAGATACGGCACGCCCCACATGAGCGCGAAGGTCGTCACCGAGAACTGCGTGCCCATGTGGGTGAAGAAGCCGAGCTTGGTGCCGGGACGCCGCCACACCGTGCCGAGCCCGCCGATCACCTCCCGCAGCCCTGACGCGGTGGCCTCGCGCGTCTCACCGGGCGGGGTGTCGCGCACGACCGCGAACACCAGCACGCACGCGAAAAGGCCGAGCGCCGCGGCACTGCCGTAGGCGGCCGTCCATCCCGTGCCGGTGAGCAGCAGGACGAACGGCACCGCCGACAGCACCTGGCCCAACTGGCCGAAGATGCCCGTCAGCTGCGAAACGACAGGCACGCGGCGCGGCGCGAACCACACCGGCACGAGCCGCAGCACCGAGATGAACGTCAGGGCGTCACCGACACCGACCAGCACTCGGGCCAGATACGCGACCGGCAGCGACTCGGTGACGGCGAGGATCGCCTGACCGACGGCGAGGATCACGGCGCCGGTCGCGATCATCCGCCGCGAACCGAACCTGTCGAGGAGCACACCGGCCGGGATCTGCATCCCCGCGTAGACGATGAGTTGGAGGACGACGAAGCCGGACAGCACCGACGGTGAGATCTCGAAGCGTTCGGTGGCAGCGAGTCCGGAGACGCCGAACGCCGTCCGATGGAGGACGGCGACGATGTAGGCGAAGACTCCGATACCCCAGACCAGCCATGCCCTCATGTCACAAGGACGATACGCGTCGGTCTGTTAACGGTACTAATTACTCACGCCCGAGCGACACCCACGTCGGGTCGGCCGCACGCGGACCGGCGACCTTGCCGGCGAGACGATCCAGCCGCGCGACCTGCTCGTCGGTGAGCGTCACGTCGAGCGCTCCGGCGTTCTCGGTGACGCGACTCGCGTAGCGGGTGCCGGGGATCGACACCGACGGCAAGCCGAACTCGCGACCCTTCACGTCCAGCCATGCCAGGGCGATCTGTGCGATGGTCGCGTCCGCATCCTTCGCGACCGCCCGCACCTCCTCGCGCACCGCGAGGTTGATCGGCAGGGCGTCGGCGTCGAAGCGCGGGAAGCGCTTGCGCAGGTCGTTCTCGGCAACCTGTCCGGGATCGAAGGCGTCGGTGAGCAGCCCCCGGCTCACCGGCGAGTACGGCACGAAGCCGATGCCGAGTTCGGCGGCGGTGGGCACCACGTGCCGTTCGACGTCGCGCGAGACGATGCTCCACTCCGACTGGATCGCCGCGATCGGGTGGACGGCGTGCGCGCGGCGCAACTCGTCGCCCGTGGCCTCCGACAGTCCGATGTGCCGCACCTTGCCGGCCTGCACGAGTTCGGCGAGGGCACCCACCGTATCCTCGACCGGCACCTCCGGATCCACGCGGTGCAGGTAGTACAGGTCGACGTGGTCGACGCCGAGACGCCCGAGCGACTCGTGGATGGCCTGCTTCGCGTATTCGGGACGGCCGTTGATGCGACGGTTGGCGGTGCCCTTGCCGCTGACCGCGCCGACGAGACCGAACTTCGTCGCCAGCTGGACCTCGTCCCGCCGGTCGGCGAGCAGCTTGCCGACCACCTTCTCGCTCGTGCCGTCGCCGTAGACGTTGGCGGTGTCGATGAAGGTGATGCCCAGATCCACGGCGTGGTGCAGGGTCGCGAGCGCCTCGTCGAGATTCACCTCGCCGTATGCGGGGGCGACGGACATCGCGCCGTAACCCTGGGCGCTGACGACGAGACCGGGCGCGAGCTGGACGGTGGGGACAGGCATGTACTTCTCCTCGACGACGACACGGTGCGACTCCCGATCGTCCCGCATCCCGCGCATGATCGCAGGAGTCGAAATCGCCGTGATTCGAGCAACCCGAGCCCTACGCTGAGAGACATGGCGACCGACTGGCTCTCCCTGCAACGAACCGCGCGGCGCGAGTTCGGCGACCGGGTCGCGCAGATCCGCGACTGGCACGCCCCGACCCCCGACACCGAATGGGACGTCACCGACCTGGTGTGGCACATGGTCGACGAGCAGCGCTGGATCCAGCCCCTGCTCTCGGGGCGTTCCCTCGACGACGCGAAGGCCGCACTCGAACCGATCGGAGACGACCTCGCCGCCGAATGGGCACGCTTCGCCGAGCAGGCGACCGCCGCGTGGGCGATGGCGGCACCGTCCCAGGGGGTTCACCTGTCCTACGGCACCGTCCCGTGCCTCGACTACATGAAACAGCAGGTCGCGGACATCACCGTGCACACTTGGGATCTCGCGCGGGCAATCGGCGCCGACGAGACCCTCGACGCCGAACTCGTCGACGCCGTGCTCGCCGACATCGAACCTCAGAAGGACATGCTCGCCTCGAGCGGTCTGTTCGCCGATCCCGTCCCGCTCCCCGACGATGCTCCGCCACAGGACCGGCTCCTCGCCCTGACCGGCCGCGACCCTCGGAAGGCCTCATGACGGACCGGCCCGATATCAAGCCCCGCAGCCGCGACGTCACCGACGGCATGGAGAAGGCCGCCTCGCGCGGCATGCTCCGCGCGGTAGGCATGGGCGACGACGACTGGGGTAAGCCGCAGATCGGGGTGGCATCGTCGTGGAACGAGATCACGCCGTGCAATCTCCCGCTCGACCGGCTCGCCCGAGCGGTCAAGGAGGGGGTGCATGCCGCAGGTGGATATCCGCTGGAATTCGGCACCATCTCCGTGTCCGACGGGATCTCGATGGGGCACGAGGGCATGCACTTCTCCCTGGTGTCCCGGGAAGTGATCGCCGACAGCGTCGAGACGGTGATGCAGGCCGAGCGCCTCGACGGATCGGTGCTGCTA
>NZ_AJVB01000170.1:0-7425 GCF_000278445.1 Rhodococcus sp. R1101 | reverse complement strand
CGAAGCCGGGCAGTCGGTCGTGGAGCAGGTGCTCGGCAGCGCGGCGGTGCGCAGCTTCATCCGTTCGGCGGCGTCCGCGGCCGGCCGCGAGATCGGCCGGAGCCTCTTCGGCACGGGACGCCGCCGAAGGCGGTGAGGTGTTGCTGCCGCCGAAGGCGGTGAAGTGTTGCTGCCGCCGAGGCGGTGAGGTGTTGCTGTGTCAGTTGCTGCCGAGCTTCTTGTAGAACGCTCCGGCGATCGGCGCGGAGACCGATCGCGGCGAGAATTGACCGGCGGCCGACATGGCCTTGCTGATCACGCCGGGCACGATGCGCATGCGGTTCGCGGCGAGCGCGTCGAGCGAGACCTTCGCGGTGTGCTCGCTCGAGATCCACAGGAAGTCCGGGACCAATTTGTCGACGATCGACGCCTCGGCCGGATCGGGTTCCTCGGTACGCACCGGACCGGGGGCGAGCAGCGTGACGTGCACGCCGGTGCCCTTCAGTTCGCCGCGTAGCGACTCGGAGAAGGTGTTCACGAATGCCTTCGTGGCGGCGTAGGTGGCGTTGTTCGGGATCGGCATGTTGCCGGCGGCCGAACCGACCATCAGGATCGCGCCGGAATTCCGCTCGACCATCTGCGGCAGCACCGCGAGGGTGAGGTCGTGCACGGCGACGGCGTTGAGTTCGACCTGCGCCCGCTCGTAGGTCGCGTCGAGTTCCGCGACCGCGCCGAAGGTCGCGATGCCGGCGTTGTTGCACAGGATGCTGATGCGGCGGCGTACGAGTTCGTCGACCAACGGTGTCCGGGCGTCGCGGTCGGACAGATCGCATGCGCGTACCTCGACGGTCACACCGTATTTCGCGCGCAGGGTCTCGGCGAGGGCCTCCATCACCTCTCCGCGGCGGGCGACCAGGATCAGCGAGTGGCCGCGGGCGGCGAGTTCGGTTGCGAGGGCCTCACCGATGCCGGAGGACGCTCCGGTGACGACGGCACGGGCATCGGGATGGGGATTCGGCAGAGTCACAGTGGGTCAGCGTAGCGGCAGGCGCGCAGCGACGGCCGGGGCCGGCCCGACTGTGCGATCGAGTCGTTCGGTGCCGCGGGCGCTCCCGAAGCCTAGGCTCCGGGGCATGAATGCGTTCACGGACACGGCGAGTGGGGCCGGGGAGGCCACGACGCGTCGTCAGGTCTTCTCGTGGGGTCTGTGGGACTGGGGTTCGGCGGCGTTCAATGCCGTGATCCTGACCTTCGTGTTCTCCGTCTATCTCACCGACGCGGTCGGGGACGACCTGCCGGGCGGGATCTCGGCGAGCACCTGGCTCGGATGGTCCCTGGGCATCGCCGGCTTCGTCATCGCCGTGACCGCACCGGTGTCCGGTCAGCGTTACGACGCCACCGGGCGGCGGAAGCGGTCGCTGGGCATTCTCACCGCGGTCACCGTCGCGGCCATGGCGGCGATGTACTTCGTCCGCGACGACTATCACTATCTGTGGCTCGGCATGGTCCTGCTCGGTGTGGCGTCGGTGATGGCCGAACTGGCGCAGGTCCCGTACAACTCGATGCTGCGCCAGGTGTCGACCCCGGCGGATATCGGCCGGGTGTCGGGTTTCGGTTGGGCGATGGGCTATTTCGGTGGGATCGCGCTCCTGTTGTTGTGCTACACCGGCTTCATCGCCGGTGACGGCGATTCGCGCGGTTTCCTCGGTGTACCGACGGAGGACGGCATCAACATCCGGCTCGTGGCGCTGTTCGCTGCCGTGTGGTTCGCGGTGTTCGCCGTGCCCGTGCTCCTCGCCGTTCCGGAGAAGCCGGTCGCGAGTGGGGACATCGCGCGCCGGGCGGGTTTCGTCGAGTCCTATCGCGTGTTGGGGCGCGATCTGACGGAGCTGTGGCGGGCGGATCGTCGCACCATCTGGTATCTCGGGGCGTCGGCGTTGTTCCGGGACGGTCTCGCCGGTGTCTTCACCTTCGGGGCGGTTCTCGCCGTCACCGTCTACGGGATCGGAGCGGGCGATGTACTGCTCTTCGGTGTCGCCGCGAACGTCGTGTCCGCCGTGGGCGCGCTCGTGGCCGGGCGGGTGGACGACCGGATCGGGCCCAAGGCCGTGATCGTGGGGTCGCTGGTCGCCATGATCGCGACCGGCATCGTGCTGCTCGTGGTCTCGGGTCCGCTCATGTTCTGGATCTTCGGTCTCGTGCTGTGCCTGTTCGTCGGTCCCGCACAGTCGTCGGCGCGCACCTTCCTGGCGCGCCTCACCCCGCCGGGCCGGGAAGGCCAGATGTTCGGTCTCTACGCGACGACGGGTCGGGCGGTGTCGTTCCTGGCGCCGACGCTGTTCGGCTTCTTCGCATGGTGGTTCGGTACCGACCGGGCCGGCATCGTGGGACTGTTGCTCGTGCTCGGCGCCGGTCTGCTGTCGTTGCTCGCGGTGCGGGCTCCCGAGATGTCCGCGAAGGACTGATCAGGATCGGTCGGTGATCGCGGCCAGTACCTGGTCGGCGGCGTTGCGGTGTCCGGCCGCGTTCGGATGCAGCGGGATCGACCCGGCGGCCGGTTGCAGACCGGCCATCCATCGGGTCTCCGGAGCGGCACACGCGTCGTGATCGCGGCTCGAAGAACGCAGGTCGACGTAGTCCGCGTCGGCGGCCTCGGCCTGCTCGCGCATGACGGTGTTCAACCGGTCGATCTTCTCCTGCAGATAGGTCGCGTCCTCGGGCCAGATCCGCTGGTCGGGGAAGCAGCCACCGTCGCGGATGCCGGTGGGATAGCCGACGAGGACGATGCGTGCCTCCGGTGAGCGTCGACGGATCTCGTCGATCACGGTGGTGTAGGTGGGTGCGAAAGCGTCGATGGTGGCGTCGACGCGGTCGGCGCCACCGGTGGTGTTCGTGATCGCGCACGACGCGCCCTCCGGCGGTGCCGAGAGATTCACGCACCCCAACGCCAGTTGGACGAGGCCGATGTCGTTGCCGCCGATGCCCACCGTGACGAGTTCGGTGTCGGGTCGCAGCGAGTCGTACTGGGGTGGCACCGTCCCGCCGCGGAAGGTGGTCTGCGGCATCCCGAAATCGAGGGAGGTGGCGGCGCCGCACGACGCGTCGACGAAGTTGTCGATGCCGAGTCCGGCGGCGACGAGGGTGGGATAGTTGCTCCCCGACCGTCCGCACGGATCGCCTTCGGTCTGCGGCGGGATGCCGGGTCCGGCGGTGAAGGAGTCTCCCAGGGCCACGTACGACTCGTAGTCCGCAGCCGGGGCCGTCTCCTCCGTCCCGGCGCAAGCCGCCCCCGCTACCACGAACGTGATTGCGGCGCAGGCGATGACGCCCGCTCGTCGGAGGAGTCTCGGTCTCGTCACATCGGACCTCGCAATCAGTGGAGCCGATGTATCCGAGGCTACAGGTGCGCCGGTGGCCGGTACGTGCGCCGGAGCGCGACGTCGCGCTCCGCGCCTCGAATCGGCCTCACGCCTTGAAGTAGACGATCTGGTGCGAGGTCGCGAGCAGGACGCCGTCGCGTCCCCACAGCCGAGCGCTCTGGTCGAAGAAGCCCTGTTCGAAGCGATGCGCCCGGGCGGTGGCGAGGACGGGGCCGTCGGATTGCGCGGCAACGGTCTCCCGGTCGGCGTGGAAATAGGTCGTCATGGAGACCGTGCCGGCCGGCAGTACCCGGCCCAGACGCAGGAAGGCGCGGGGATAGAAGATGTCGCACATCGCGGTGAGCGAGGCGAAGTCGAGCGGGCGCGACGGGACGTCGCGCACCCACAGGGTCGACGTGGAGTCGGCGACCTCGGCGCTGCCCTCCTCGGGAACGACCCCGGTGGCGTACCGCATCTCGTAGTTGCGTGCCCACGCGATGAAGTCGGGCAGCGGTGTCGGTTCGAGCGAGTCGGGTGCGGGGACGGCCGGTGCCTGCGGTTCGGTCGACGACCAGGTGGGGCGACGGAGACCGAAGACGGCCGTCGCGGTGGTGGCGACCTCACCGCCCTGCGACAGTTCGAGCGACCAGTGCTGGGTGGTCCGGTTCGTGCGCACCGGTCGCACCGCGATGTCGAACGGTCCGTCGGTGATGGGTCCGGCGAAGTTGACCGTCAGGGACAGCGGCATGCCGAGGACATCAGGATGCCGTTCGACCGCGCGCAGAAGGGTCGCGGCGGTGATACCGCCGAACGGGCCGACCATGTTCGCGTAGGCGGGGTGCGTATGCCCTTCGGTGCGACCGTCCCGGACCTCGAAGAGGTCGACGGCGGCGTCGAAGACGTGAGTGGTCACCGAGACGTCGGTCATGACAGGGTCTCCTCGGAAAAGGTGTCGCGCAGGTCGGATCCGTACGACAACATACAGAGAATCCGGGTGAGGACCGGCTCGGGCCCGTCTAGGCGTTCCGTCGCCGCGCGATCGCGTTCGCGACCTCGGCAGGCGCCTCCTCCGGGATCCAGTGCGAGACGTCGGGCAGGATCACGAAGTCGTAGTCGGCATCGACGAACTCGCCACACCGTTCGGCGCCGGCGCGGCCGATCGCGATGTCGGCGGTGCTCCAGAGGTAGGTCGTCGGGACGCGGACCGGGGGAGTCGAATCGAGATCCCGTGTCATGGCGCGATACCAGTTCAGGGCGGCGGTGAGAGCGCCCGGCGCGGACATCGCGGCGACGTAGTGGTCCACCGCGGCGCGGTCCACGCCCGGCGCGAACATCGCCCGCAGGCGCCGCGCGTCGTCGGCGAGGAGGAGGTCCTCCGCCTTGCCCTCCTCCCGGAAGAGGCCGATGTAGGAGGAGCGCTCGCGTTGGTCGGCGTCCTCGCGCAGCGCCCAGCCGTAGGCGGCGAGGTGGGGGACCGAGACCGCGGTCAGCGCCGAGACGCGGTCGGGATGGTGGGCGGCGAAGTACCACGCCACGGCGGCGCCCCAGTCGTGTCCCGCGAGGTGGACGCGAGCGAGACCGAATTCGTCGAGCAGACCGAGGACATCACCGGCGAGCGCCGGCACCCCGTAGTGCTCGACGCCGGCCGGCCGGGCGCCGGGGGAGTATCCGCGCTGGTCGGGGGCGATCACGCGGAAACCGCGTTCGACGAGCAGGCGGGCCACCGGCGTCCAGCTGCGTGATGTCTGGGGGAAGCCGTGCAGGAGCACGACGGGTGTGCCGTCCCTCGGACCCGCCACGCGCACGTCGAAGGTCAAATCGTCGTAGGTGGCGGGTTCGCTCGATGCCATGGGAACCACGTTACGGAAGGGGAGGGTCTCCGACAGGATTTCCCGTCCACCTCGACGAACCGGAGTCGCTCCGGCCCGTCACCGGTCGCCGGACGTCCGACGTGGCCGCCACGCCGCCGTGCCCAGCAGGATCAGACGCATCTGCTTCTCGGCGCGGGTGACCACCTCCGTTTCCTGCGCGCTGCCGGGACGTTCGACGGCGAGCAGGTCGAGGACGAAGTCGAGCATCGCGGTCACCAGCAGGTCGGCGGCCATCTCGAGATCGTCGAACTCCCAGTCGTCGAAGCCGGGGGAGCGGCCCAGGTCGGCGGCGAGTTCACTCGTGAGCAGGCGCAACTCGACGGAGATGGCGGCGGCGACCTCGGGTACTCCGCCGTGGCGTTCGCGGGCGAGGAACCGGAAGGTCGCCTTGTGGGCCCGTACCTGCTGGACCAGCACGTCCAGGGACTGACGGGCGCCGGACGGTCCGGGGGTGCGTCGCGCGTCGCGCAGAAGACGGCGCAGCACCCGCATCGTGTCGGCGGCGAGGGTGACGCCGAGTTCGTCCATCGACGAGAAGTGCCGGTAGAACGCGGTGGGCACGATGCCCGCGTGACGGGCCACCTCCCGCAGGCTCACCCCGCCGAGTCCTCGGTCGGCGGACAGGTCGAGGGCGGCGTCGAGAAGCGCCTGGCGCGTGCGTTCCTTGCGTTCGGCGCGCGTGGTCGGCGGAGGTGCGGAAGCGGTGGACACGCTCCGAGTCTAGGCACGACGGGCTCGGCGGTGTCCGAGCAACTGTAATCGCGATCACACCTGGGTTGACAGCCAGGTGTGTCCGGCTGTCACACTGATTTCAGTGCACATTCGTTCACTGAGCACGCAGAGGTCTACCGAAAGGCGGACAGACATGATCGTGCGCGACCGTCCGACACCCGTCCCGCGTTCGGGTTCGTTACGAAAGATACTGGTAGGAGCACTCGAATTGCTGTCCTACCCGCACCACCCGGACCGCTATCTGGAACTTGCCGACCCGCTGCTCGTCACGTCGGCGAACTATGCCCGGATTACAGATGTGGACCGAAGTGCCACCGATTCGCTCACGCTCACGGTGCGCCCCGCACGGTCGTGCCGCCCCCTTCCGGGGCAGTACGTGACCGTGGCGGTGCGGGTCGACGGGGTGCGGCACACGCGCTGCTATTCGCCCACCCTCGTGGATACGGAGACGCAGCGGCATCCCGACCTGCGCTTCACCATTGGCAGGCACCCCGACGGCACCGTCTCGCGTCACCTCCACGACCACGCGAGGGCCGGCGACGTCGTCGAACTCGGTCCTGTGGCAGGCGAGTTCGTGGTGCCGAGCCCTCGCCCTCGGCGGCTGCTGTTCGTCGCCGCGGGGTCCGGGCTGACGCCGGTGCTGTCGATGCTCACCGGTCTCGTCGCCGAGGGGTACGACGGGTCCGCGGTCCTGCTCTACTACACCCGTACGCCCGGACACGTCCCGCGCCGCGCCGAACTCGACGTTCTCGCGGACCGGCCCAACATCGAGATCGTCCATGCACACACACGATCCGGCGGCGGGCTGCTGCACGGACGGTTCGACCGCAGCCACCTCGCGGCCGTCGCACCCTGGTACGCCGACACGCCCACGTTCGTGTGCGGCCCGGCGGAGATGGTCACGAGCATCCGCGAGGTCTACGCCGAGCGCGGCGCCGAGGCCATGGTGAACACCGAGGAATTCGTCCTCGTGCCATCGGTCGCGTCGACAGATGATGCCGGCGGTGAGATCTCCTTCGCCGAATCCGGCATCGTTGCCGAGAACACCGGATCGACGCTGCTCGCACAGGCCGAAGCGGCCGGTCTCACGCCCGAACACGGATGCCGCATGGGTATCTGCCACAGCTGCACCGCAGTCAGGCTGTCGGGGTGCACCCGCGACGTGCGTACCGGCGAGGTCGATTCGGAACCCGGCCGCCGCATCCAGATCTGCGTGAACGCTCCGGTCGGCGACGTCGCCGTCGAACTCTGAACCGACCGTTCGAACGGTACAACCGAAACGCATTGGAGGACATCATGTTCGGATTGTCCCTGCCCACCCTGCCCACCCTGCCCTTCCTTCCCTTCCTGTCGGGCCGTACCGCTGCGGCCGAGGCCGAACCGCTCGTGCTCGACCACGACAGCGTCGAGGAGATCGGCCGCGAACTCGACGCCCTGCGTGAGCAGACCCTCGCCTCCCTCGGCGACGAGGACCGCGAGTATCT
>NZ_AJVB01000169.1:0-7445 GCF_000278445.1 Rhodococcus sp. R1101 | reverse complement strand
CATGCCTCGCCGTGTTCGACGGCCTCTCCCCCGACGAAGCCGTCGACTTCGTGCGCCGCCATTACCATCCGCGCGCGGTCGAGACGCCCTGGCAGCGCCGGTTCGTCGCGCGGACGAAGCCCTGACCGCTCAGTTCTTCGTCCGCGCCAGATGCGCTTCCGCGGCCGAGACGGCGCGTTCGGCGGCCACCACCCGCTTCTTCGCCTCGACCGCGGCACGACGCGCGAAGGTGCGCTGCTGCTCGGCGTGCTCGAGCTTCGCCCGCAGATCGGCGACCTCGTCTTCGTGGCGGGCCAGTTCCCGCTCCGCTGTCGCCGCCCCTTCGCGCGCCTCCTCGGCTGCGCTGCGCGCCGAGTCGAGCGCGGCGGCGGCCTCGTCGATCTGTGCCTTCCGAGCGGCCCGCTCGGCATCCTCGTGCTTCCCCGCCTTCTCGCGCGACGACGCCGTCCGGTCTTCC
This sequence comes from Rhodococcus sp. R1101, assembly GCF_000278445.1. Classification (NCBI taxonomy): domain Bacteria; kingdom Bacillati; phylum Actinomycetota; class Actinomycetes; order Mycobacteriales; family Nocardiaceae; genus Rhodococcus; species Rhodococcus sp. R1101. The sequence goes on along the minus strand of NZ_AJVB01000169.1, from coordinate 6,988 downwards.
TCGTCCTTCCGGTCGGACCCGCCGCGGACGACGGTGAGCGGCATCGCGGACAGGTCGCCGAAACCGTCCGACTCGACGATCGCGTCGAGCCGGCCCTGCCGGACCTGATCGCCGATATCGGGATCCGAGAGCGCCGCGTTGAGGGTGCGTCCGACCTCCCGCAGGGCGCTCTCCGAGGCGCTGCGGCCACGGTCGGCGGCGAGTCGTCCGGCATCGCGTTCGAGCGCGGCGACCACCCGGCGCCGCTGCTCGGAGAGTGTCCGCATCTCGCTGCCGGACAGTCGGCGCTGCGCGGTGCGCAGAGCCGCTCCGATGTCGAGCAGCGCGGCGAGTTCGTCGGCCCGTTCGCGCGCGAGCAGGTTGACCATCCAGGCCGCGACCGTCGGTTTGCGCAGCCGGCCGATGGCCACCGTCAGTTCGCGGTCGCCCGCTTCACGTGCCTGCGCCGCGAATTCGGAGCGGGCCGCCACGAAGTCGCCTGGGTCGAGGCCGTAGAGGGCGTCGGCCACCGAATCGAGATCGGGCATGGAATCGACAGTAGTGGCGCGGGGCAGGCCGCGACGAGTCTCGTCCTCGGCGGACTCGTGACCACCGGACGATCAGATCGCGAGCTTGGCGAGGATGTCGCGCGCCTTCTCGGCGGTGGGCGGCTGGCACAACACGTCGTAACGGCCGGCGACGAGCTGCATGGTGGACGAGAAGTCGCGCTGGCCGCGGGTCGCGGCGTACGGGATGGTCGCCGAGATGAGCCCGAAGACGATGCCGCCGACCAGGCCGACGAGCAGCGGGCCGAGGAAGTCGTTGGAGAAGATGCCGAGCAGCAGACCGAAGAAGACGCCGAGCCACGCGCCCGAGACGATGCCGCCGCCGATCACCTTCGGCCACGTGAGCCGCCCGGTGACCCGCTCGACCTGCATGAGATCGACACCGACGATCGTGACGTCCTCGACCGAGAAGTTCTGGTCGGCGAGATGGTCGACCGCGCGCTGCGCCTCGACGTAGGTAGGGTACGAACCGACGGGCCAGCCCGTGGGAGGGGTGGGCAGACCGGGTACCTGGCGACCGGGTCCGAGGGGATTCGTCATGTCGTTCGGCTCCTTCGCGATACGCGCCGACCGTCGCGGCGCGGCGCCGGTCCCCATTCTGCCTCGACGAGGACCGGCTCGCCGCACTGGTTCGCCCGATATGTTCTTTTTACCGGTCGTCCCATCAGGAGGCCGGCGGCTCGAACTTCTGGGTGCGCTGCAGCCCGGCGGCGCGGCCCTTCGCGGAGATCACGAGGGCCATCTTCCGGCTCGCCTCGTCGATCATCTCGTCACCGAGCATCGCGGCACCGCGGGCGCCACCCTCGGCCGAGGTGTGCCATTCGTAGGCGTCGAGGATCATCTCGGCCTTGTCGTAGTCCTCCTGGCGGGGACTGAAGACCTCGTTGGCCGCATCGATCTGACTCGGATGCAGCACCCACTTGCCGTCGAAGCCCAGCGCGGCGGTGCGCTGCGCCGACCGGCGGAAGGCGTCGACGTCGCGGATCTGGAGGTAGGGACCGTCGATGGCCTGCAGCCCGTGGGCACGCGCCGCCATGAGGATCGTCATGAGGATGTGGTGATAGGCGTCGCCGACGTCGTAACCCTCGGGCTGCTCACCGACGACGAGAGTGCGCATGTTGATGCTCGCCATGAAGTCGGCCGGGCCGAACACGAGTGTCTGCACGCGAGGGCTCGCCGTCGCGATCTCGTCGATGTTCGTCAGCCCGAGGGCGTTCTCGATCTGCGGTTCGATGCCGATCCGCCCCACCTCGAGACCGTGGGCCTTCTCGACCTGCGTGAGGAGCAGGTCGAGCGCCTTCACGTGACTCGCGTCGGGCACCTTCGGCAGCAGGATCGCGTCGAGGTTCGCCCCGGCACCACCGACGACCGTCGCGACATCGAGATAGGTCGCGTCCGTGGTCCAGTCGTTGACCCGCACGACCTTGATCTGGTCGCCCCAGCCGTCCTCGTTCAGCGCTTCGACGATCGTCGTGCGCGCCTGCTCCTTCGCCAGCGGTGAGACGGCGTCCTCGAGATCGAGGAAGATCTCGTCGGCGGGAAGGCCCTTGGCCTTGTCGATCATCTTCCGGCTGCTGCCCGGAACCGCGAGCACCGACCTCCGGGGCCTGAACGAAAACGACATGACCTGACCAGACCTCCGAGTTCCGGGAACAGCGTGGGCACGCTCTAGCCTGACAATCATGGCAGCAGTGAGCAAGGTCTTCGTCGCACGGCTGGCCGGACTGGTCGTACTCGGCCCCGACGGCGAGTCCATCGGCCGCGTCCGCGATGTCGTGCTGACCATACGGATCGGGCGCCAGCCTCCTCGTGCGCTGGGGCTCGTCGTCGAACTGCCCACCCGCAAACGGATCTTCGTACCGATGTTGCGCGTGACGGCGATCGAGCCGGGGGCGGTCACCCTCGTCACCGGCAACGTGAGTCTGCGCCGGTTCACCCAGCGCCCCTCGGAGGTGCTCGCCCTCGGGCAGGTCCTCGATTCGCGTGTGCGGGTCGACGACCCGGAGCTGCCGGACCTGATGGGTGTCGACGCCGTCGTGGTGGATCTGGGACTCGAGCTCATGCGCACCCGCGACTGGGTCGTCGCCCGGGTCGCGGTGCGTCGGCATCGCGGCCGGCTCGCGCGCCGCTCCCCCATCCACATCGTGGAATGGCCGCACGTGCACGGACTCACCCAGCAGGCGTTGTCGATGCCCGGACAGGGTGTCGCGCAGTTGCTCCTGCAGTTCGAGGACATGCGCCCGGCGGACGTCGCGAATGCCTTGCGCGACCTGCCGATCAAGAGACGCACCGAGGTGGCCGCAGCGCTCGACGACGAGCGCCTCGCCGACATCGTGCAGGAGCTGCCCGCCGACGACCAGACCGACCTGCTCACCCAGCTCGGCCTCGACCGGGCGGTCGCGGTGCTCGAGGCGATGGATCCCGACGACGTCGCCGACCTCCTCGGTGAGCTGCCCGCCACGGACGCCGAGTCGTTCCTGCAGCGCATGGACCCCGAGGATTCCGAGTCGGTGCGCCGCCTGCTCGAGCACTCGCCCGACACCGCCGGTGGCCTGATGACGCCCGAGCCGGTGGTCCTGACCCCGGCGACCACGGTGGCGGAAGCCCTGGCGCGCGCTCGCAATCCGGACCTGAGTCCGGCCCTGGCGTCGATGGTCTTCGTGGTGCGCCCACCCACGGCGACTCCCACCGGGAAATACCTCGGCTGCGTCCATCTGCAACGATTGCTCCGGGAACCGCCTGCGAGCCTCGTGGGAGGGGTCGTCGACGACGACCTGCCGCGCCTGGCCCCCGACGACGCTCTGACCACCGTCACCCGGTACTTCGCGACCTACAACCTGGTGTGCGGTCCGGTGGTGGACGACGAGGGGCATCTGCTCGGCGCGGTGAGCGTCGACGACGTGCTCGACCATCTGCTGCCCGAGGACTGGCGCGAGGAGGACATCGAGGATGAGTGACCGCAGCACGCAGGGCCGCTCGCGCCTCGAGACCCCCCAGTCGTCGAGGTTCCGGTTCAACTTCGACGCCGAGGCGGTCGGCCGGGTCAGCGAGTCGATCGCGCGGTTCCTCGGAACCGGCCGTTATCTCGCCATCCAGACGATCGTCGTCATCGTGTGGATCGCCCTGAACATCACCGCGGTCGGACTCCAGTGGGATCCCTATCCCTTCATTCTTCTCAACCTGGCCTTCTCGACGCAGGCCGCGTACGCGGCCCCGTTGATCCTGCTGGCGCAGAACCGGCAGGAGAACCGCGACCGCGTGTCGCTGGAGGAGGACCGCGCCCGCGCCGAGCAGACCAAGGCCGACACCGAGTTCCTGGCACGGGAACTCGCGGCCCTGCGACTCGCGGTGGGCGAGGTCGCGACCCGCGACTACCTGCGTCGCGAGCTCGACGATCTTCGCGCCCTGCTGGTCGACGACGAGAACGAGGACGACACCGGCGGCCCGCGCATGCGCGCGCCCCGGCGCTGAAGCGCGCGTCGCGCCCGGTTGTCCGGCACGATCGGTTGCACACAACCCGACATCCTTCTGTAACCTTCGTCACAACAGTCGGAGGGACGACCGGAGGAGGGTGATCGCGTGCGGTGGAAGGTCGCGCTGGCGATGCCGGTGATCGTCGCTGCCGGACTGGCGGCGACGGCGTCGTCGGCGACGGTGGTCGCGGAGACGACGTCCGCCGAGGCGGAGCCCAGCGCGGCTCCCGCGGTCGGTCTGGTCCCGGGCGAGGTGCGCGAGGCGCAGCCGCTGCGCAGCCCGAGCGACCCACTCGCCCAGCTTCCCCCCGCGGCCGTGGCACCGACCGCAGGAGGGGCGGTTCTCGGCGAGGGGCCGCTCGCGATCCCCGAACTCGTCTTCTACGCCTATCGTGCGGCCGAGATGCAGCTGGCCATCGATTCCCCCGAGTGCGGCCTGCCGTGGAACCTGCTCGCCGCCGTGGGGCGTCTGAACTCCGGGCACGCGGACGGAGGTCGCACCGACGTCCTGGGCACCGTGACCACGCCGATCGTCACCCCCGAGGGCCTGCTCGGACCGATGCGTCTCGCTCCGGCGGTCTGGGAGCAGCACTCCGCCGACGGCAACGCGGACGGCACTGCCGATCCGCAGAACGTCTTCGACGCGACCCTGGCCGCGGGTGCCCGGATGTGCGCGGCGGGCGGAAACCTGCGTGAGCCCGACGGGGAGGCGCGTGCGGTGGCGTCGTTCGATCCGTCTCCCGGCTTCCTCGCGAACGTCCGGACCTGGTCGGGTGCGTACGCGAAGGCCGCCGAGGTGGCGCCTGCCGACCTCGCGCCGATTCCGGCGCGTCCGGTTCCGAATGCAGCGGATATAGCGGCACCTGCACCCGCACCTGCTCCGGCCGCACCGCCCCAGCCGTCCGATCCTCCGGCCGAGGAGGCGCCCGCCGGGCAGACGGCCCCGCCTCCGATGCCCGGGTTACCCGAGCTCCCCTGCCTGGTCCCCGCCTTCTGCGAGTAACTGCCTTCTCCGAGTAACTGCCTTCTGCGGGTGACTCCCGGGCACACCCCGTCATGACGACACGCGCGACGCGCGTGTCGTCATGACTTTCTGTCCCCCTCGCGGTGCGGTCGACCAGCACGAATCGACTACGTCCCCACACGTGCACTCCCGTTACATCACGGTTGCGTAACAGAAGAGCATCGAATGCTGTAGCCTCGGCCCGGCACGTAACGGAGGTGTCTCGTTCCGAGGCACCCGAGGGAGGGTTATCCATTGGGCCGCCACGCCAAACCGTCGGATTCGAAGCTTCGGCGAAATTCCGTGATCGCAATGACCGGACTCGTTCCGGTCGGCCTGGTCGCCGCGGCGGCGACCACGGCGGGTGCGTCGCCGCGAGCATTGATGGGAGTGGCGCAGCACGAGACCGAGCCCACCGCATCATCCGCCGGCACGGCCGACCTCGCGAGCGCGGTTCCGGAAGCGGTGGCAGCGGTACAGACCATCATGCTCGAGCCCGAACCGGCACCCGTGCGCACCTTCAAGGCGGCTCCCGAACCGGAACCCGAGCCCGAGGTCCTCCGCGAGGGCCCCCTCGGCATCCCCGGCATCAACTACGCCGCCTACCGCAACGCCGAGCGCATCCTCTCCGAGGAGAATCCCACGTGCGGCATGCACTGGACTCTTCTCGCCGGCATCGGCCGCGTCGAGTCCGGCCACGCGAACGGCGGCAAGGCCGACGCCAAGGGCAACCTGTTCGAACCCGTGATCGGACTGCCGCTCGACGGCAGCCTGCCCGGCCAGGCCACGATCCCCGACACCGACGGCGGGGCACTCGACGGCGACACGGTCTACGACCGTGCGGTCGGACCGATGCAGTTCATCCCCACCACGTGGAACCAGTACGCGGGCGACGGCAACGGCGACGGTGTCGCCGATCCCCAGAACCTCTACGACTCGACACTCACCACCGCGAAGTACCTGTGCGACGGTGGCCTCGACATGCGCAACCTCGCGCACTCGACGAAGGCGATCCACCGCTACAACAATTCGATGGCGTACGTGGCGAACGTGCTCGCCTGGTCGACCGCCTACTCCACCGGCATCGACCCGAGCCCGGCGGATCTCCCCCGCATCCACTGACGACCGCACCCGTGTCCGGACGCGACCTCTCTGCCGCCTACCATGGGCGTCATGGCAGTCAGTGAGTCCGACGTCCGCAGTGCGCTCGCACGGGTCCAGGACCCGGAGATCCGCAAGCCCATCACCGATCTCGGGATGGTCAAGAGCATCGAGATCGGCGCCGACAGCAGCGTCGATGTCGCCATCTACCTGACCACCTCCGGGTGCCCGATGCGCACCGAGATCTCCGAGCGCGTCACCAAGGCCGTCGCCGACGTCGCCGGAGTGGGCGAGGTGCGCGTGACCCTCGACGTCATGAGCGACGAGCAGCGCACCGAACTCCGCAAGTCGCTGCGCGGCGACTCCACCGAACCCGTCATCCCGTTCGCCCAGCCCGGGTCGCTGACCCGCGTCTACGCTGTCGCCTCCGGCAAGGGCGGAGTCGGCAAATCGTCGGTCACGGTCAACCTCGCGGCGGCGATGGCCGCGCGCGGTCTGTCGGTCGGGGTCCTCGACGCCGACATCTACGGTCATTCGATCCCCCGGATGCTCGGCACGTCGGCCAAGCCGACGCAGGTCGAGCGGATGATCATCCCGCCGGTCGCGCACGACGTGAAGATGATCTCCATCGCCCAGTTCACCGAGGGCAACACCCCCGTGGTGTGGCGTGGCCCGATGCTGCACCGTGCGCTGCAGCAGTTCCTCGCCGACGTCTTCTGGGGCGACCTCGACGTCCTGCTGCTCGACCTGCCGCCCGGCACGGGCGATGTCGCGATCTCCGTGGCGCAGTTGATCCCCAACGCCGAGATCCTCGTCGTGACCACGCCGCAGCAGGCCGCCGCCGAGGTCGCCGAGCGTGCGGGTTC
>NZ_AJVB01000168.1:0-7470 GCF_000278445.1 Rhodococcus sp. R1101 | reverse complement strand
GCGCCTCCTTCGGAGGCGTGCTGGTGCTGCTCGTCGGACTCGGCGGAATCACCCTCGTCGGAGGCGCTTTCGTCGGCGGGGTGATCGCTCTGCTTCTGGTCCTCGCGATCGCGCGGGCCGTCCCGGGAGCACCACTGCTCATGATCATCCTCGGCGGGACCGTCGTGGGCGCGATGTTCCAGGCGATGGTCTCGTTCATCACCTATATCGCCGATCCCTACAGTGAACTGCCGTCGATCGTCTTCTGGCTCATGGGATCTCTCGCCACCGCCGGCTACGGGAAACTCGCGATCGCCGCGGTGCCGATCCTTCTGCCCGCCCTCGTGGTACTCGCGCTGCGCTGGCGCCTGAACATCCTGTCGATGGGAGACGAGGACGCCGTCGCTCTCGGTCTGCGCCCGCAACGCCTGCGGCTGCTGTTGCTCGGCTGCGTCGCGATGATCACCGCCGCTGCGGTGGCGGTCTCGGGTGTCATCGGATGGGTGGGCCTGGTCGTGCCGCACCTGGTACGCATGATGATCGGCACCGACAACCGGATGGTGCTGCCCGTCAGCGCGCTGCTCGGCGCCGCCTATCTCACCGCCATCGACACCCTGTCGCGTGTGCTCAGCACCGCCGAGATTCCGATCGGCATCCTCACCGCGATCATCGGTGCGCCATTCTTCGTCGCTCTGCTGATCCGCAACCGAACCCGACTGTGGGGTAGCGATGCTTGACGCGAAATCCATCTCGTTCCGGTACTCGGCCAAGGGGCCGTGGATCTTCGAGGACGTCACGGTCACCGCGTGCGCCGGTGAGGTTCTCGCTGTGCTCGGGCCGAACGCGCGCGGCAAGACGACGATGCTCAAATGTCTGTCCGGCCTGCTCGCACCGGTCACCGGGACCGTCACGTCCTCGGGCACCATCGGATACGTGCCGCAGAGTCATGCGGTGGCGTTCTCGTTCACCGTGCTCGACATCGTGCTCATGGGACGCGCCCGCAAGGTGCGGATCTACAGCAGCCCCACGGATGCCGACCGTGACGCCGCTCTGGACGCACTCGGTCGCGTCGGCATCCTGCATCTGGCCACCCGCGATTACGGCGGTCTGAGCGGGGGCGAACGGCAGCTCGTCCTCATCGCCCGGGCCCTGGTGTCCGGCTGCGACACGATCGTGCTCGACGAGCCGGCCTCCGCCCTCGACCTGCGGAACCAGGCACGTGTGCTCACGGTTCTGCGCGGCCTGGCCGACGACGGGATGGCCGTGGTCATGACGACCCATCATCCCGATCACGCCCTGCACATCGCCGAACGTTCGATGCTCATGGTCTCCGCTGACGACCAGCGGGTCGGTGCCACCCGGGAGCTGCTCGGCGACGAGTTGCTCAGTGAGATGTACGGCGCGCCGATCGTCACCGCCGACGTCACGACACCGAGTGCACTCCGGCGGTTGACGGTTCCGGATTTCGGAAGGGGGATCGCATGAGCGTCCTGAAAGCGGTGATGGCGCCGCGCGACGGTGCGCTGATCGACGGCTTCCGCGAGATCGACGTCTACGACCTGCCGTCCGCGTGCGGGCCCGAGGTCACCGGAATCTACTTCACCGGCGACGTCGATCAGGAATATCTGTCCGACAACCGCGACGTGCTCGACGCGTTCGTCGCACGAGGCGGCAGAGTTCTGATCAACGGTCACGTCCAGCGGATCTTCCTCACCGGCCTCACACGGTGGCGCAAGCTCGAATTCCGCAACCCCTCGGATCTCGCCCTGAGCCGGGTGAACGAGCATCCGGTCTGGGCCGGGATCGATCCGAAGGCCTTGCTGTACAACAGCGGTCGCCGGGAGCCAGTGCCCTTCGAGGAACTCGAACGCATCGGCGTGGCCGGTTTCTACGGCCGCGGATGCTATCTCGACATGCCCGACGGCGCGCAGGTGGTGCACACCCTCGGACGTACCCACGCGCCGATCGACTACGAGTACCGGCTCGGCCGGGGACGGGTGCTCGTGCACGGCGGCAACGACCTGCTGCAGTTCGCCGGTGAGCACCGGGGCACCGCGCATCTTCGTACGCAGATCCTCGACTGGCTGGAGGGCCGATGAGCCGAGCGACCCGAACGAACCCGGCGCCGGCGGTCGCCTTCCTGCACGGCGGCAGCCACAGTCACCTGGCGACCCTGGCCGACCCCGCCCTCGCGCCCTACCGGATACGCGCGGTGCACGCCCGCACCGGCGTACCCGAGGACATCGCAGGCTCCGATGTCGTGGTCGTCGCCGACCGGTTGCGGCCGGACCTGCTGTCCGGATGGGCAGCGGCGGTGAAGGATGCCCTGGAACGAGGCGCGACGGTCGTCGTCTTCGGTGAGAACCACGTCCAGGACTGGCTGGGAGTGCCCGAACAGCCGCGGCCGACCGTCTTCTGGTGGTGGCGCACCGGCGAGGACCACCGGGTGCGACTGCAGGCACCGGACCATCCGGCCTGGGGATTCTTCTCCGACCGCTCGGTGATCTGGCACTACCACGGGGTGCTCGAGCCCCCACCCGGCGCAGTGAGTCTGGCGGATCTGCACACCCCCGACGGAGAACGGGACGGTTCGATCCTGTTCGTCGACGAGACCAACCACCGCGGCCGCCTGCTGGTGACCACGATGGATCCCGTCTACCACCACGGTTCGGGCTTCATGCCCGGTGCCACCCGATTGCTGTATTCGGCCCTGCACTGGGCCACGAGAGGATAGGACGCGCGTGCTCACCGTCTACGAGTCGGGACAATCGATCGAATTCACCTTCGCCGACCTGATGAAATATCACGGTCCCGAGTTTCCCGGGGGAGTGGCTCACGGCTTCACGGTGATGCGGCACGCCTTCTCGATCCTCGGCGACGTCGAGCGGCGGGAAGTTCGGGTGCGCACCGCCTTCCCCGGCCCCGGAGGACGCGACGCCGTGGAGATGGTGCTGCGTGCCGTCACCGACGGGCGTTATGTCGTCGATCCGGAACTGGCCGCGACCGAACGCGGCGCCACCCTCGCCCGCTACGTCTGGCAGTTCACCTGGCGCGAGCGCAGCGTGACGCTGCAGATCCGCGACGACGGACTCGTCACCGACGAGTTCATCGCGCTCGGCGCCAAGCCCGGCCGCACCGGCCCCGAGAACGCGCGGCTCACCGTGTTGAAGCAGGAGATGACCGATCGCCTGCTCGCCCGCGAGGTGGGCGCCGCTTACGAAGTGGTGGAGTGACCCACCCCGGGACACAATGAGCCGCATGGCCGACAACTGGAGTGCGACCGACAACTACCTCACCGACGTGCTGATCGGCGACGACCCCGCGCTGAGCTCGGCGCTCGACGCGAACGCCGCAGCGGGACTGCCACCGATCGACGTCTCCGCCCCGCAGGGCAAGTTCCTGCACCTGCTCGCGCGGATGCGGGGTGCCCGCCGTGTCCTGGAGATCGGCACGCTCGGCGGATACTCGACCATCTGGCTGGCCGGGGCGGTCGGGGCGTCCGGCCGGGTGATCACGCTCGAATACGAGCCGAAGCACGCCGAGGTGGCCCGCGCCAATCTCGACCGCGCCGGGGTGGGTGACCGCGTGGAGATCCGCGTCGGCCCCGCTCTGGACTCGCTGCCGGGCCTGGTCGGCGAAGGCCCCTTCGACCTGGTGTTCGTCGACGCCGACAAGGAGAACAACAGCAACTACGTGCGGGCGGCGCTCCGGCTGTCGCGGCCGGGCACCGTGATCGTCGTCGACAACGTGGTGCGGGCGGGCGGCATCACCGACCCGGACAGCGACGACGAACGCGTCCGTGCGTCCCGGGAGGTGCTCGAACTGCTCGCCCGCGAACCGCGCCTCGACGCGACGGCGCTGCAGACCGTCGGGACGAAGGGCTGGGACGGTTTCGCGCTCGCCGTCGTGACCGAGTGATCTTCGGCTCAGGGCTGCCCGGGGAAGGCCACCGACGGCACGACTCCGCGGCTCTGCCGCCAGCGCGCCGCCCGTAGGGCCGCCTCTGTGAGCGCGCCCACGGCGGTGGCCCGGGTGGATTCGCTGCGTGACCGTTCCACGACCGACCGCCAGGCGACCGCCGTGTCGCTCTCGATCTGCTCGGCGAGCTGAGCGGCGGACGCGGGATCGGTCACCGGGAACGGCACGGTGTAGCCGGGGGCGGCGACCGGGGGATCGACGCTCGCGGCGCGCAGCGCTTCGGCCGTCGCATCACGTCGTGCGCGGTGCGCGGCGGTGTCCTCCGCCACCGCATCCGCGCGGGCGGGATCCGCGAAGGCCGCGATCACGCCGTATCCGAAGACCGCGGCGTGTTCGGCCTCGAGTGCGTCGACGAGAGCCTGCTGTTCGGAACCGGGTTCGGGTGAGCTCACGGCAACATCACCGCCGTCTGCACGGCGCAGGACGCGCTGATCGAGGCGAGCAGGCCGGCGCGGTAACCCGAGAGCGTGCGTGCGAGATCCGCGGCTTCGCGCTGCGACCGGTTCAGCCGTTCACGGAGTTCCCCGACGGTCGGGAGCTCACCGGTGGGTGTGGTGGCGGTGGTCGACGGGGGAGTGAAACTCGTGGTGGCGCCTTCCATCCGGGCGATCTCGGTCTCGAGCGCATCGGCGTGGGCGGTCCGCTCCGCCGCGATCGGGGTGAGCGCCGCGGACAGCTCCGGCGACCGGGCGAGCAGCGCGGTGGCGATCGCGGCATCGGTGCGGGCGCGGGTCGCCTGGGCCGCCAGCGGATCGGGTTCGGCGGCATCCTCGTCGGAAGCGCCGCACGCGGTGATCGTCGTGATTCCGAGCCCACAGACGGCGGCCGACGACCATCGCAGGACGGTTCGTCGGGAGACGGCGGGTCGGTCGAGTGGCATCGGCACCGGACCATCCTGCCAGTCGCGTCGCCGGGAGAAGGACGCCGCCCTGGTCACGACAGCACGAAACGCGGGTTAGGCTTGAAGTCTGCCGGTACGCATCCGTTCCGGCCCGCTGTCCGCTGCGACCACAACTGAACGAGGAGCCTGCCCGCCATGCCTGTGCCGCCCCCGGAGAGGATCGTCGAGCTCGTCTCCGATCTGCTCGCCAGAGAGGGATACGACCTCGAGGACGTGGTGGTCACGGCCGCCGGAAAGCACAGTACGGTGCGTCTTCTCGTCGACAGCGACGCAGGTCTCGGTCTCGACGAGGCGGCCCGCCTGAGCAGGGTGGTCTCCGAGTCCTTCGACGAGGTGCCGGACTTCGGCGAGTCGCCCTACGTGCTCGAGGTCACCAGCCCCGGTATCGGTCGGCCCCTGACCGAGGCCCGCCACTGGCGGCGCGCCCAGGGCCGCAAGGCGAAGGTGGAACTGGCCGACGAGACCCTCGTCGCACGCATCGGCGAGCTCGTCGGAGACGAGATCAGGCTCGTGCTGCCCGATCGGTCCGGGCCGGTGGTCCGTTCGGTCCCGCTCGCCGCGGTGCACAGAGCAGTGGTGGAGGTGGAGTTCTCCCCGCCGCCGCCGAGGGAACTCGAGCTCGCGGGTGGGGTTCCGGACGGCCGGGTCGCGGCCGGGGAGCTCACCGAGGGACCCGAGGACGAGACCGGCAGCGACGATCACGACGAGACGAACGAAACGAAGGTGGACAAGTGAATATCGAGATCGCTGCCCTGCGCATGCTCGAGGCGGAGAAGAACATCCCGTTCGACGAGCTCATCGCGACGCTCGAGACGGCCCTGCTCACGGCCTACCGGCACGTCGACGGACACCAGCCGCACGCGCGGGTCGTGGTCGACACGAAGACCGGCGCCATCCAGGTCCTGGCCGAGGAACGCGACGCCGACGGCAACCTGATCGCCGAGTGGGACGACACCCCCGAGGACTTCGGCCGGATCGCGGCGACCACCGCGCGTCAGGTCATCATGCAGCGCATCCGCGACGCCGAGCACGAACAGCGCTTCGGTGAGTTCGCGACCCACGAAGGTGAGATCGTCAGCGGCGTCGTGCAGCGCGACTCGCGTGCCAACGCCCGCGGCATGGTCGTCGTGAAGATCGGCGGCGAGACGAACAACGCCGAGGGGCTCATCCCGCCGGCCGAGCAGGTGCCGGGGGAGACCTACGAGCACGGCGACCGCATCAAGTGCTACGTCGTGGGCGTCTCCCGTGGGCAGCGCGGCCCGCAGATCACCCTGTCGCGGACGCATCCCAATCTGGTGCGCAAGTTGTTCGCCCTCGAGGTCCCGGAGATCGCCGACGAGTCGGTGGAGATCGTCGCGGTCGCCCGTGAGGCCGGGCACCGCTCGAAGATCGCCGTGCACTCGACCGTCCCCGGCCTCAACGCCAAGGGTGCGTGCATCGGCCCGATGGGGCAGCGGGTGCGCAACGTGATGCGCGAACTCGGCGAGGAGAAGATCGACATCATCGACTACGACGAGGACCCCGCGAGATTCGTGGGTAACGCACTGTCGCCGTCGAAGGTGGTGTCGGTCACGGTCGTCGACCCCGAGGCGCGCGCCGCCCGGGTCGTCGTTCCCGACTTCCAGTTGTCCCTCGCGATCGGCAAGGAAGGGCAGAATGCCCGGCTCGCGGCCCGCCTGACCGGCTGGCGCATCGACATCCGCAGCGACGCCGCGCCCGCCGGGACGGACGATTCCCGCGGCGGCTCGACAGGCTCGTAGGAGTGGGATGCGGGATTCCGGGCAAAACAGCGGTACAGTGGTCGATGGTTCAGCATGACCTGTCCTCGAACGGCGGGGAACGTGCCTCTACGGTGCGTACCTGTGTCGGATGTCGGCAGCGAAGGCTGACTGCCGAACTGCTCCGGGTGGTGGCGTGCGATACGGAATCGTCAGATTTCGCCGTGATTCCCGATCCGCGACGCAGGCTTCCCGGGCGAGGTGCGTGGTTGCATCCCACTCCGGAATGTCTGGAACTGGCGGTTCGGCGTCGAGCATTCGGCAGGGCACTGCGCGTGACCGGGCATCCGGACACCACAGCGCTGGATCAGCTGGTCGGGTCCACGGCACAGTGATCACGGACGCATCGAATCGGCCTCGGCCGGGTACGACGATCGTGGGAACGACGACGAGGAACACCAACAGTGACATCGCACTCTGAGAAGAACAGGCACGAACACTCATGAGCACACCGTGAAGCACCAGCGATGAACGTCCATCGGAGATAACCCGAGGTCGTGCGGGCAGTCGGCCGCTCGACCTCATCAGTGAGGAGAGCAGTGGCAGGCAAGGCCCGCGTGCACGAGTTGGCGAAAGAACTCGGTGTCACCAGCAAGGAACTACTCGCACGCCTGAAGGAACAGGGCGAGTTCGTCAAGTCCGCGTCTTCGACCGTCGAACCGCCGGTCGCGCGTCGTCTGCGCGAATCGTTCGGCAAGACCGAAGGCGACGGCGCAGCCGCGAAGGCTGCACCCACCCCCGCACCGAAGCCCGGTGCGCCCCGGCCGGGTCCCCGGCCCACTCCTGCGAGCCCGGCCCCGCGGCCCGAGACCGCGCGTCCCAAGCCGGGCGCGC
>NZ_AJVB01000167.1:0-7510 GCF_000278445.1 Rhodococcus sp. R1101 | reverse complement strand
GGACGACGAAGGCGATGTTCGCGGCGTAGGCACCGCGGTAGGCGCGCCGGAAGGCGGCGGTGGACTCGGTCAGATATCCGGCGAGCTGGAGCGTGATCGCCCACTGCAGGCGCAACAGCGGAAGCTGGGAGGCGAGGTCGTCGGGTCGATGCTCGAGGATCGACCCGACGAGCGGTCGTAACAACAGGGTCAGTCGCGCGGCTTCACCGAATTCGCCCGAGACCCGCAACGTCAGGGTCTGTACCGTCGCGACGTACACGGCCTGGGCGGCTTCGGCCGTCCTCCCGAGCTCGACGAGTTCGTCGACGTCGGTGGACAGGGAGGCGTGCAGGATCGAATGCTCGTCGAGCATCTGCGTGAACAGCGCGCGACCGGCCAGTACCGAGGGGTGGTCCTCGAGTTCCCGATCCGGGATCTGTCTGAGCACCTTGACGAGAACGTCGAAGGAACGCTCCACCATGTGCGCCCAGGACTCCTCGACGATCGTCACGGCGGTCTTCCAGTCGCCGGCCTCGACCGCGTAGATCGACGCTTCGGCGGGATTTCCTGCGTCGCGATGTGCCCGGGCGAGTTCGCCGAGCAGGGCGTCGGCGTGCCCGGGCCGTGCCCGGCGGGAGATCTCCAGGACGCACGAACGCACCGCGTCGGGCCAGCGCCAGGTCCGGGGATCACGGTAAGGGGAATCCATCAGAAGCCCCGCTGCGGCGAGGGCGGTCAGCCGGGCTTCGGCGTCGGCCACGCCGGTCAGCTCGGCTGCTTCGTCGGCGGTGAGGCTGTGGGCTACCGCGACGGAGTATGCGAAGTCGCACTCGGCGGCGTCGAGGTCGTCGAGCAGGCCCTCGACATGGGTCCGTACGAGACATTCCAGTGCCGTGGTCGGCAATCCCCGGTTGTCGATCAACCGCTGCGGCCGGTTACGGGCGAGTCCCGTGGCTGCCGAGACGAGGGCGGGTACACCACCGAGCACGCGGGACACCGCCTCGCATTCGCCGTCGGAGCGTGCGGTTCCGGTGGAGTTCAGCAGCCGGGTGGTCTCTCCGACGGTGAACAGCAGATCGGGGGCCGGGATGTACGTGCATTCCATCCCTCGGGTGATGACCTCGCTCAGATCGATGTTGTTGCCCGGAAGGCAGACGATCGCATCGAGTTTCGGGCAGTGATCGAGCAACTGCAGAGTTTCCCGGAGGATCCGGGCCGCGTTCGGTGCCGGCACGCAGGCAAGAACGAGCAGACACGGTGATCCCAGGTCGCGGAGGGCACGGACCACCCGATCGAACGGCGAGCCGTCGGTGGTGACCTCGACGGCCGGATGGTCGACGAGGATGTCGAGGACACATTCCGGCAGTTCGCCGTCGCCGGGGCGGGTGAGTTCGGGAACCCAGACGACCGTGTGGTCGGGTGCGCCGCCCTGGTGGAGCCATCCGGCGACGAGGGTGCGTTTGCCGAAACCGGGGGGAGCGTCGATCACCGTCAGCGTGGAGCACCGGTCGAGGCACGCGAACAGGCGGGGGCGTGCCAGAGCCGAGGACAGTGAACGCCACGCGGGTGCACCGACGCGAGGGGAGTCGGAAACACTCACGCGCACTCCTTCGGAAGGCTTCGGCCCGGATCTGCGCAGGCGGGAAGGCCCGAACAGTGCCCCCCGACAGGCCTTGGTCGATCACAGACTACCTGGTCCGTTGTCGTGAGGTGCGGTAACGAGAGCAGTTGTGAGGTGCGCTAACGACGGCAGCCCCGGCACCGGACCGTCGAGCGAACTCGTCGGTGCGGGCGGGGCTGCGATCGTGGGCCGGCGGCTAGCGGCCGGATGCGCTCAGACGTGCCTTCTCGAGTGCGGCGAGGGTGCGGAGGATCGTCGCCCTCTGCTTCTCCAGGTCGCTGCGCCGGGCGCGGGCGGCAAGGCCGCTCTGCTCGGCGACGAGAGTGAGCTGCGCGTCGATCGCGGAGAGTTGGTCGAGCAGGGCGAGGGCACGGGTCTGGATCTCCTCGACGTCCACCGCGTCCGTGCGGACCGGGGCGGCGGACTTCGCCGGCTTCGACGACGGCGAAGACGAGTTCCGGGTCGCGGCAGCCGGACGCGTCGACGCCTGAGCGGAAGTACCGACATGGCTCTCGGTGATCGCGGTGGCGCGGGGCCGCAGGGCCTTGCGCACGAGTGCCGGATCGGGCTGCTCGGCGAGACGGATGTCGTTGAGGGCACGGCGGGCCTCGCGAGCGGCGAGGCGGTGCTCGTGCTCCTCCTCGTCGTCGGACTGCAGGGTGCCGCCGATGGGCCGCAGACCGTACATGCCCATGAACCTGCGGGCCTCGTCGATGACGGCTTCGTGCTTACGGCATGTGGCACAGCGAGGTTCGTTGCGGAAGAGTTCGACCGAGTCGGTGTCGCCACACCAGACGCACGCACCCGGCGACCATCGTCGGACCGTTCGGATTGTCGCGTTTTCCGTAGGGGCTTCGAGAGTTTGCGCGTCGGTCACGAGGTGCCACTTTAGGTGAAAGCGGAGTTATGCAGGGGAGGGGGTCCCGCCCGACCTGCGACGATTTCGCGCGGCGTGACGAAGATCATTCCCGTTCCGGCGCGTCCTCAAACCATTGCGCCACACAGCATTTCCATACCACCCGGTCTGCCGGATCACGTTGCGGTGGCGGCGGTGAGCCAGCGCACCAACGGCCCGAACTCCCGCCACGCCGAACGCACCTCCTCGAGAGTGCGCGGAGTGTCGATCCAAGGAGGTGAGATCTCGGTGCGACCGGCCCACAGCGACCGGTGCCGCATGAGTTCGATGCGGGGATGATCGGCGTCCACGCCACGCGGCCGGGACTTCAGCCGGTCGCCCCCGATCTCGTAGCCCGACCGTTCGAGCTTGCGCACGATCCTCCCGAGTTCCGGACCGCGTCGCTCGTGATCGACCGCTGTGCGGTAGCCGGCGATCTGCTCGGACGAGCCGTGGAACAGGCCCGCGGCCACCCGCAACCCGGCAGCGTTGATCTCGACGTAATAACCGACGCTCTGCGCGACGGAGACGAATCCGCCCTGATGGGTCTTGTACGGCAACTTGTCCTTGCTGAACCGTACGTCGCGGTACGGGCGGAAGGCCTTGCCCTCACCGAACTCCTCCCCGAGTTCCGAGAGCAGGGCAAGCATCGGGCCGCGCACGCAGTCGTCGTAGACGGCCTTGTGCGCGGCCCAGAATGCTCTGCTGTTGTCGGCCTCGAGATCGTCGTAGAAGTCGAGGGCCGCGACGGGAAATCCGGTGAACACCCGGACAGTCTGCCCCGTCGTGGAACCGAAGGTCAGGCGACCCCGTTGAACAGCGAGGTCACCGAGCCGTTCTCGAAGACCTCGCGGATCGTCTGCGCGAGCAGTGGGGCGATCGACAGCACGGTGAGGCAGTCGAACTGCTTCTCTTCCGGGATCGGCAGCGTGTTGGTGACGATGACCTCCTTGGCGCCGCACGCGGCGAGGCGCTCGGCGGCCGGATCGGAGAGCACGCCGTGGGTGGCCGCGATGACGACGTCGCCCGCACCGGCCTCCTTCAGGATCTTCACGGCGCCGGCGATGGTGCCACCGGTGTCGATCATGTCGTCGATGAGGATGCAGGTGTGGCCTTCGACCTCACCGACCACGCGGTTCGACTTCACCTGGTTGGGCACCAGCGGGTCGCGGGTCTTGTGGATGAACGCCAGCGGCGCGCCACCGAGGGTGTCGGCCCACTTCTCGGCCACCCGCACGCGACCGGAGTCGGGGGAGACCACGGCGATGTTCTCGACGCCGTACTTGCCGCGGATGTACTCGGCGAGCTGACCCTGTGCGTGCATGTGATCGACCGGGCCGTCGAAGAAGCCCTGGATCTGATCGGTGTGCAGGTCGACCGTGATGATGCGGTCGGCGCCGGCGGTCTTGAGCAGATCGGCGATCAGGCGAGCGGAGATGGGCTCGCGCCCACGGTGCTTCTTGTCCTGACGGGCGTAGGGGTAGAACGGCAGGATCGCGGTGATGCGCTTGGCGGAACCACGCTTGAGCGCGTCGATCATGATGAGCTGTTCCATGACCCACTGGTTCAGCGGGAACGGGTGGCTCTGCAGCACGAAGGCGTCCGAACCGCGCACCGACTCCTCGAAGCGCACGAACGTCTCACCGTTCGCGAAGTCCCGTGCCGTCTGCGGGGTGAGGGGGACGCCCAGTTCCTTCGCGACTTGTTCCGCCAGCTCGGGATGAGCCCGGCCGGAGAAGAGCATCAAGTTCTTCTGGTTGTCGATCCAATTGGTCACTGGTTCTGGCCGTCCTTCTGCCGATCGTGGTCGTGCTGCTGCTGTGCTCTCGATGCTGCCTCGGCAGCGGGGGTCCCGGCGCGATTGCGCTGGACCCACCCTTCAATATTGCGCTGTGGCGTACCCGACACCGCCAGCGCCCCCGGAGGAACGTCGCGGCGGAGTACTGTTCCGGCGCCCGTGTAGGCGCCGTCGCCCACCGTGAGAGGGGCGACGAACATCGTGTCCGACCCGGTGCGGACGTGCGATCCGACGACCGTGCGGTACTTCTGCACCCCGTCGTAGTTGACGAACACGCTCGACGCTCCGATGTTGGAGTGCTCGCCGATCTCCGCATCGCCGACATAGGTGAGGTGGGGAACCTTCGAATGCGCCCCGATCTGCGCGTTCTTCGTCTCGACGAAGGCGCCGAGCTTGCCGCACGCGCCGAGTTCGGTGCCGGGACGCAGGAAGGTGAACGGCCCGACGGTGGCCTCCGCGCCGATCACCGCGTCGGAGCCGTGGGTGCGCACGACGCTGGCGCCGGCGCCGACCCGCACATCGGTGAGAGTCGTGCCGGGGCCGATCTCCGCGTCGTCGGCGACGACCGTGCGGCCGCGCAACTGCACGTCGGGATGGATGGTGACGTCGCTGCCGAGAACGACGTCGACGTCGATCCACGTCGACGCCGGGTCGATCACCGTGACACCCTCGCGCATCCAGTGCTCGAGTAGACGCCGGTTGAGTTCGGCGGTCAGGGCGGCCAGCTGGACGCGGTCGTTGACGCCGGAGACCTGCACGGCATCGTCGGTGTGCACACCGCGGACGGCCAGACCCTCTCCGCGGGCGATCCTCACGACGTCGGTCAGGTACAGCTCGCCCTGCGAATTGTCGTCGCTCAACTTGCCCAGGGCCGACCGCAGCGCGGCCGCGTCGAAGGCGTACACGCCCGTGTTGATCTCCTGGATCGCGCGCTGCGTCGTGGATGCGTCCTTCTCCTCGACGATGCCGGCGACATCACCGTCGGTGGTGCGGACGATGCGGCCGTAACCGGTGGGCTCGGACACCGTCGTGGTCAGGACGGTGACCGCGGCCGGCTCGGGGTCGAGGTGCGCGGCGAGCAACTCACGCAGGGTGTCGGGGCGGAGCAGCGGGACATCGCCCGCGGTGACGACGACCGTGCCGTCGAAGTCGTCGGGCAGGGCGCCCAGGCCGCACTCCACGGCGTGGCCGGTGCCGAGCTGATCGTCCTGGACGGTCACCCGGATCTCGCGGTCGAGACTCTCGGCGACGGCGATCACCTCGGCGGAGACCTCCTCGCGGCGATGCCCGACGACCGTGACGAGATGGGAGGGTTCGAGCGCGACGGCGGCGTAGAGGGAGTGGGCGAGCATCGTGCGGCCACCGAGGGTGTGCAACACCTTCGGTGTCTTCGACCGCATTCTTGTTCCTGCTCCGGCTGCCAGCACGACGATCGCGGTCTGCACCTGCATGTAGCTCCCTCGACACGTTTCTGCACGCCGGTCCGTGCGTGCACCGGGGAAGCGCTGAGGCTCCCCGGGACGGTTCCCGCTCCGCCGCCAGGACTCGAACCTGAACTATCTGAACCAAAATCAGAGGTGCTGCCGATTACACCACGGCGGACTGCCACACCTCCGCGGCGGAACCGGCGGACGTGCGCCCCCGATCCTTGCACGAGACGGCGTCGACGTCGAACCTGGGGTGGCGGGATCGGGAATGGATAGGCTGTCGAACGTTCGAGTACGCCCCGCCGCCGAAGGAGGACATGTGTCGCAGGCGTCGCAGAAGCGGACCGAGCGCACTCCGCGGATCCGGATGACGGGCACGCAGCGTCGGGAACAGCTCATCGAGATCGGCCGCGCCCTCTTCGCCGAGCGCGGCTACGAGGGCACCTCCATCGAGGAGATCGCCCAGCGGGCGCAGGTCTCCAAGCCCGTCGTCTACGAACACTTCGGAGGCAAGGAAGGTCTCTACGCGGTGGTCGTGGACCGCGAGATGACGGTCCTGATGTCGATGGTGACCGAGAGCCTCACACGGAACCGGTCGCGGATCCGCGTCGAGCGCGCGGCGCTCGCCCTGCTCACCTACATCGAGGAACGCACCGACGGTTTCCGGATCCTGGTGCGCGACTCGCCGATGTCGGCCGAGGAAGGCACCTATTCGAGCCTTCTCAACGAAGCGATGCGGCAGGTGGGGGAGCTGCTGTCCGGCGACTTCTCCCGCCGCGGCCTCAACCCAGACTTCGCTCCGCTCTACGCCCAGGCGCTCGTCGGTATGGTCGCCACCACCGCGACATGGTGGCTCGATCGCCGCACCCCGTCGAAGGAGGATGTGGCAGCCCACCTCGTGAACCTGTGCTGGAACGGCCTGATCGGTCTCGAAGCGGACCCGAAGCTCGGAGAGCCCCCGATTTCCGAATAGTGCTCTCGTTTTCGGGAGCGTCTGGTCTCTACTTCCGGGTAAGCGGCGTTATCGTAGGGATACCCGTGAGAAGGCAGGCTGTGGTGGGACGACAAGTACGCGCAGAGGTGACGCGCGAATCCGTGCTGCAGGGCGCAGCGACCGTATTCGTCCGCGACGGATACGCGGACGCGAATCTGGGCGACATCATCGAGGAGGCCGGTGTCACCAAGGGGGCGCTGTACTTCCATTTCGGTTCGAAGGAAGAATTGGCGCGCGGAGTGATCGACTCCGGGTATCTGCGCTTCGCCGCCGCCGCCGAATCCAAGATGGACCGCCGCTCCCCGGCTCTCGAGACACTGATCGATCTGTCCGTACTCCACGTCGACATGGCCGAGACCGATCCGGTGGTGCGGGCGATGTTCCGGTTGCTCGTCGAGATCGGCGACTACCAGGGCACCGAGCACCGGCCCTACGAGACCTGGCACAGCACTCTGCAGGAGCTGGCCACCAGGGCGGCCGAGGAGGGCGACCTCGTCGAGGACGTCGACGTCCACGCCGTCTCCCTGCTGCTCCTCGAGCAGGCGATGGGCGCTCGGATCATGGCGAACGCCCTCAAGGCGATCGACCGCCTCGCCGAACGGACGGGCTCGATGTGGCGGATGATCCTGCCCGCGCTGGTGCCGGCGAACAAGCTCGAATATTTCCGGCAGTTCGTGGAGCGCCGCCTGCGGCTGCCGTCGTGAGTTTCGGTCCGTTCTCCGCCGACGAGGCACCCGCAGCGCTCGCGCGCCTGCTCGACCGGTTCGGTCCCGACACCGCCGTGACCATCGGTGTC
>NZ_AJVB01000166.1:0-7531 GCF_000278445.1 Rhodococcus sp. R1101 | reverse complement strand
GCACTGGTCATGCACCGCACCATCGTCGGGAAGGGCGTCGTGCGCACGGTGGTGCTGATCCCGTACGGCATCGTCACCGTCGCCGCCGCGTACAGCTGGTACTACGCGTGGACCCCGGGCACGGGCTATCTCGCGAATCTGCTCCCCGACGGCAGTGCCCCCCTCACCGACCAGATCCCGTCCCTGGCGATCATCGTGCTCGCCGAGGTGTGGAAGACCACGCCGTTCATGGCGCTGCTGCTCCTCGCCGGTCTCGCGCTCGTCCCCGACGATCTGCTCAAGGCCGCGCAGGTCGACGGCGCCGGCGCATGGACGCGCCTGGTGCGCATCATCGTGCCCTTGATGAAACCGGCGATCCTGGTGGCCTTGCTCTTCCGCACACTCGACGCCTTCCGCATCTTCGACAACATCTACGTCCTCACCCGCGGTTCCAACGGCACCGGGTCGGTGTCGATCCTCGGCTACGACAACCTGTTCCGGGCCTTCAACCTCGGGATCGGATCGGCGATCAGCGTCCTGATCTTCCTGTGCGTCGCGATCATCGCGTTCGTGTTCATCACCTTGTTCGGTGCGTCCGCACCCGGCTCGGACGAAGGGGGCCGATGATGGCCGAGACCAGGAAACGGACCCTGTCGTGGTCGGCGGTGAACCTCGTCGTCCTGCTCTACGCACTCGTTCCGGTGCTGTGGATCGCGAGCCTGTCGTTCAAACCGCCCGGCACCATCCAGGACGGCAGCTTCATCCCGCAGCAGTGGACACTCGACAACTACCGCGGGATCTTCCGCACCGACGCGTTCACCAGCGCCCTGATCAACTCCATCGGCATCGGCCTGATCGCCACCGTCATCGCCGTGCTCCTCGGGACGATGGCGGCCTACGCGATCGCCCGGCTCGATTTCCCCGGTAAGAAGCTCCTGGTGGGTGTGGCACTGCTCATCGCGATGTTCCCCCAGATCTCCCTGGTCAGCCCGCTGTTCGAGATCATGCGCGGACTCGGACTGTTCGACACGTGGGCGGCGCTGATCCTGCCGTACATCACCTTCTCGCTGCCGCTCGCGATCTACACCCTGTCGGCCTTCTTCAAGGAGATCCCGTGGGAGCTCGAGAAGGCCGCGAAGATGGACGGCGCGACACCGGGCCAGGCGTTCCGCAAGGTGGTGGCTCCGCTCGCGGCTCCGGGCATCATCACGGCGGCGATCCTGGTGTTCATCTTCTGCTGGAACGACCTGCTGTTCGCGATCTCGCTGACCTCCACCGAGCGGTCCATCACCGCACCGGCCGCGATCGCGAACTTCACGGGCGCATCGCAGTTCGAGGAACCGACCGGATCGATCGCGGCGGCGGCCGTGGTCATCACGATCCCGATCATCGTGTTCGTCCTGATCTTCCAACGTCGAATCGTGGCCGGACTTACCTCCGGCGCAGTGAAGGGGTGACTACCGTGGCCGAGATCGTGCTCGACAAGGTGACGAAGGAATATCCGGACGGCGCGAAAGCCGTCAGCGACGTGGATCTCGAGATCGCCGACGGCGAGTTCATCATTCTCGTCGGCCCGTCGGGCTGCGGAAAGTCCACCACGCTCAACATGATCGCCGGTCTCGAGGACATCTCCGACGGCGAACTGCGCATCGCGGGGGAGCGGGTGAACGAGCGGGCACCGAAGGACCGCGACATCGCGATGGTCTTCCAGTCCTACGCGCTGTACCCGCACATGTCGGTGCGCGACAACATCGCGTTCCCGCTCACCCTCGCGAAGGTGCCCAAGGACGAGATCACCCGGAAAGTCGACGAAGCGGCCCGGATCCTCGACCTCACACAGCATCTCGACCGGAAGCCCGCCAACCTGTCGGGCGGCCAGCGGCAACGCGTGGCCATGGGACGTGCGATCGTGCGCAGCCCCAAGGCCTTCCTCATGGACGAACCGCTGTCGAACCTCGACGCCAAACTGCGCGTGCAGATGCGCACCGAGATCGCGCGCCTGCAGAAACGTCTCGGTACCACGACGGTGTACGTCACCCACGACCAGACCGAGGCGATGACGCTCGGCGACCGCGTCGTCGTGATGCGCGGCGGGCTCGTGCAGCAGGTCGGCGCCCCGCAGGACCTGTACGACCACCCGAAGAACCTGTTCGTCGCCGGCTTCATCGGGTCGCCGTCGATGAACTTCGTTCCGGGACAGATCGAGAACGGTTCGGTCCGTACCTCGTTCGGGGAGTTCCGGCTTCCCGACGAGCGGTGGGAGGTCGTGCGCCGCAACAATCCGTCGCGCGAGGTGGTCGTCGGTATCCGTCCGGAGCACTTCGAAGATGCCGACCTGCTCGACCCGACCCAGCGGGAAGCGGGCGTGACCTTCTCCGCGGAGGTCGACGTGCTCGAGTCCATGGGATCCGACAAGTTCGCGTACTTCACGGCCGAGGGTCCGGGCGTGCAGTCGAAGGATCTCGACGAACTCGCCGCCGACGCGGGCGCCGACATGTCGGCGGAATCGCTGGTCGCGCGGTTGTCCGTGGAGTCGCAGGCCGCGAAGGGCAGGACCGTGCAGTTGTGGTTCGACCCGGCGAAGATCGCGCTGTTCGATCAGGACACCGGAGCGAACGTCACCCTCTGACAAGACGGACTTCGGTGGCTCCGCCCCCGCGATACGGGGTCGGATCCACCGAACTCGTCGATCAGCGGGGCGCGCGGGTCCGGAGTTCGTCGACGATCTCCTCGCTCCACACGTGCCGCCGCACCAGGCGGTAGCGTTCGCTCGCGATCCACAGGTACACCTCGGCGTCGGTGCGTGAGCGCAACATCCCCGCTTCCCGGGCCATCGCGACGACGGGGACGAATTCCTCCTCGTACCAGCGCCGCGCGACCTCCTCGCGGGTGAGGTACTCGCCGAGATCCTGCATCAAGCGGAAACCCCACGCCTCGACGGCCTCGGCCAGTTCGGCGTATCCCCACGGGTCGGACACGCGGATCGTGTCCTGGGCCGCGCCGTGCAGGGGAACGCGGCCGAGAAACATCCTGAAGTGGTCCTTGCGCACGAGATCGGGACGGGCGGTGATGCCCTCCGCGGGCACCTTCGTGGTGATCTCGGTGACGTAGGCGTCGATGGTGCGGTCGCCCTGCGCGTAGGCGATGGACACACGGTGGTGCCCGTCCTGCACGAAATGCATCGGTCCCACCCGGTACACGGAGATCGGGGGCATGGCCTCGCCGCGCCGCCGCGCGGCCGCGATGCGTTCCCACCGGGCGCGCAGGCGTGCCGAGGTGGGGCGGAAACGGCGGTCGAAATCGTCTGCGCGGTCGACGCTGCCCACGATCGAGGCGACCTCGATGATCTGCAGCCCGAGTCGTCGTTCGCCGAGGCGTCCGAGTGCGGCGACGACGTCGTCGAAGGGCAGCACGGTGTTGATGTCGGCCGGTTCGCGGCGCAGCCATGCGATCAGCCGGGCGTACTCGGCGCGCCGGCGTTGCCGGGCGAAATCGTCACCGGCGTCGGAGACCGGAAAACCGGTGTCGCGAGCCACGCTTCGACGGTACCGGGCAGTGCGGAGGTGCGGGTGGGAACCGCATGTGCGGGGCGGGGGTTACATTGCAGGAGTGACCGACGCAGTTCTCCCCGCAGTTCGCAGCCACCTCGCCGAGCATCTGACCGTGCCGGGGGATCCGGAGCCGGAATCGGCGTCGGTGACCTTCCTCGGTCTCGAACCGATCGAGGTCCTCCGCTTCCGTGGTGCAGAGCTCCTGCGGTACGCCACTCTGGGGTGCTCGCGGCATCCGATGGGCGATCCGACCGACATGGTGGCCGACCCGACGCGCGGACCACGCGCCGAACTGCTGCTGAGCCTGCGCGACAACGAGGGCATCACCGCCGGGGCCCATCGCACGCTCGCGGTGCTTGCTGCGCTGCCCGCCGTGGAGGGCGTGGTCCTCACCGACGACGCGCTGCTCGATCTCGGTGAGCCGCTGTGGCCGGGCGCTCCGTTCACCGCGGTGTTGCTCGAGACGGCCGATGTGCCGTCGCTGGAACTGCCCGAACCCTCCGATCCGGTCCACTTCTTCGAGGCCCGCCCGATCACCGGTACCGAAGCGGCATGGAAGCGGCTGAAGGGAACCGAGGCGCTGCGCGAGGCGTGGGAGGAAGCGGGCATCGACCTGAGCGACCCGCGCCGGGCGCAAGCACGTCTGTGACCGCCCAGGTTCTCACCGACCGCGCGCTCGGACGCGCCACGCTGGCCCGCCAGCACCTGCTGCGACGGAGCGGCACGGATGCCCTGACGATGATCGAGCACCTGCTGGGACTGCAGGCCCAGGCACCGCTCGCACCGTATTTCGCCCTGTGGACCCGCATACGGAGTTTCCGGCCCGAGGCGTTGTCGGACCTGCTGGAGTCGCGTGCGGTGGTCCGGATCGCGTTGATGCGCGGCACGGTGTTCGCGGTCTCCGGCGCCGACGCGCACGCGCTGCGTCCGTGGGTGCAACCGGTGCTCGACCGGGGTGTCGACGCGAACAGGGCTCACCGGGCCGGGCTCGACGGTCTCGACAGGACCGCGCTCGTGTCGGTTGCCCGGGAGCTGCTGGCGGGCACTCCGAGGAGTCAGGCCGAACTGCGCCCGCTGCTCGCCGAACGGTTCCCGGATCAGGATCCGGCCGCGTTGTCCCATGCGGTGCGGTGCCTGCTCCCGCTCGTGCAGGTGCCGCCGCGCGGGCTGTGGGGGCGATCCGGACAGCCGCGCCTGGCGCACCTCGACGAGTACGTGGGCCCGCCGCCCGTGCTTCCCGGTCCCGATCGGCTGATCCTGCGGTATCTGGCCGCCTTCGGTCCCGCGAGTGTCCAGGACGCACAGGCCTGGTGCGGCCTGACCCGGCTCGGCGAGATCGTCGATCGGCTCCGCCCACAGCTCGTGGTGTTCCGGGACGAGCGCGGGGCGGAGCTGTTCGACCTTCCCGACGCGCCGCGACCCGACCCGTCGACCCCTGCCCCGGTGCGCATCCTCGCGCCGTTCGACAACGTGCTGCTCTCGCATTCCGATCGCACCCGATTCGTCTCGGATGAGGACCGCACGCGGATCATGACGCGGAACGGGATCATCGCGCCGCTGCTTCTCGTCGGTGGCACGGTCGCGGGCAGTGCCCGCGTGATCACCGACCGGACCACCGCCACCGTGGAGATGACGCTGTGGCGGACGATCACCGCGTCCGCCCGGTCGGCGCTCGAGGCCGAAGGCATGCGCCTGCTGAACTTCGCGGCTCCGAAGGCCGACACGCACAACGTGCGGATCCTGGACACGGCCTGAGCCGCTCGGCTGTCAGCCCTGCGGGACGACGACCCCGAGCGATCCGCCACCGAGACACACGGTGGTGCCGGGTGTGGACGAGCGCGCCTGCAACGCCGACCCGTCTCCCGAGACGCGGACATACACCGTGCCGAGCCCTTCGGTGACGGGAACCGTGACGGAGTCGTGGCCGGGGAAACCGAGATCGATCGTGCCGTCGGCGGACGCCCGGTAGTTCACCTGCACCGTCCATTCCCAGTCGCCCGCGGGGGAGTCGAGCGGAAGGGCCGTGACGGCGTCGCCGGTGACGAGACGGCCGCAGTCCGGCTCGGGACCGGGCGGGACGGACCGCAGCGGCAGCAGCTCGGCGGGGGCGCGGTGTCCGCGATCGTCGAGGACCCAGAGGTCGGTCGTGTAATCGCGGACGTCGGACCGGTCCGGCAGCGCGGAGAAGACGGAGCCCACCAGGTTGTGCGGATAGGTGACCGGCAGCAGGATCCACACCGACACCGGATGGTCGAGCACGGTGTCGTCGGGCCGGGCGGTCAGCGCAGCCTTCGCCGCCCCGAGATAGTCGCCGGTCGGGTTGTCCGACCAGCTGCGCGCGAACGTGACGGTCGACCACAACGAGCCGACGGTGAACACGGCCGCGCAGGTCCAGGCGGTCGCACGAACGGCGCGAGGGCGGCTCGTCGTGCCCCGCCGCGGGGCGCGCAGGATCAGCGCCGCGGCGATCGCGACGACCACGGCCGAGTCGGCGAAGTAGCGCAGGGTGCGCGCGAGTTCGTAGGTGGTCTCCGGGCCGAAGCGGGTACTGATCATGGCCGCGAGCGACGCCAGCACGTAGGCGATCACCGCGATCCACACCGGGCCCGTTCGCCGGCGCCGGCGCACACTCCACCCTGCCGCGAATGCGACGGCGAACCACCCGACGACGACGAGCACGACCGGGGGATCGGCCCACGGCGGGCTCGGGTTCCACCGCTCCCACTCCCACGGACCACCGAGCAGCGACGGCAGCAGCCCGTAGGACAGCCCGTGATGGGTCAACCCGGCCACCATCGACCACGGCGGAACTCCGAACCGGGATTCGACCACCGCCGTGTAACAGAGCGCCCACCCGACCAGCACGGCCACCGACGCGAGCCACAGCGGGCGCGCCCGCGCCCAGGTGCGGCGCACCGGTCGCGCGAGTCCGTCGACGTGGGACGCGAGCGCGACCGTCGCGAAGGCGGCGAACGGAACGAGGACGGACTTCTCGAAGAACAGCAGGGCCACCACGGTGACGACGAGTGCGCTCACGAGATGTCGTCGTCGCCCGGTCCTGCTGTACTGCAGCGCATCTCCCGCGACCCAGGCCAGCGCCGCCTGCAGTGGCAGCGCGTTGAGCGCGGCGGCCCACCAGGCGAAGGCCGGCAGGGTCAGCGGGGTGAGGAGGTAGAACAGCAGCGGTCCCCACAGGGCGCGTCGCGGACCGAGCAGCAACCAGAGCACCCGTAGCACCGCCAGCGATGCGAGCAACTGCCCGATCACGAGCGAGGCCGCCGCCGGCCACCATGCCAACGGCGCGACGGCCGTGGCGATCCCCGCCACGAGGAAGGCGGCGGGCATCAGGTGACCGTCGTGGTCGTACCGCAGGAATGCGTCGGACAGCAGCGGATACGACCCCGCCCGGCCGACCAGTATCAGGTCGTCCCAGTAGAACTCGCCGGTCGCGGCCACCACGGTCCGGAGGATCGTCTGCAGCAGGATCAGCGCGAGGGCGACGACGAGCACGTGGCGCCGGGGTGACCGCGCCGACCGTGTGGTGGGCGTCGCAGATCTGTCGAGTTCGGTCGTCACAACCAGTTGTTGCGCCTGAAGGTGACGAACAGTCCCACTGTGATCGTGACGATCGCGGCGAGCACGACGTAGTAGCCGTACTCCCAGTGCAGTTCCGGCATGCGATCGAAGTTCATGCCGTAGATCCCGGCGATCATCGTCGGAACGGCGGCGATCGCGACCCACGCGGAGATCTTGCGCATGTCGGTGTTCTGCTGCACGGTGACCTTCGCGATCGCCGCGTCGAGCAGCGTGCCGAGCGTTTCGTCGAAGGCGGCGATGCGGTCGGACACCGTCGTGTGGTGGTCGGCGACGTCGCGGAAGTATCGTCGGACGTCCTTCGGGATCGGGTTGCCCGGCGCCCGGATGAGCTGTTGCAACGGTTCGGCGAGCGGAACGACGGCCCGGCGCAACTGCACGATCTCGCGCTTGAGCATGTAGATCTG
>NZ_AJVB01000165.1:0-7576 GCF_000278445.1 Rhodococcus sp. R1101 | reverse complement strand
CCGATCTGCTGGGCCACGACCGCCGAGCAGATCACCCGCGTCGTGGCCGCACTCGATTCCCCGATCGTCGGACCCCCGCGCGTGCTTCTCGTCGCCGACCTCGCGGCGACGGTCGCAGCGCTCGACGAGGAGGGACGGGAGCGGCTCGCGGCGATCGCGACCGGCGCGAGCGAACGGCAACTCCTGCTCGTCGCCACCACGGCGGATACGAATTCCCGCTGGTATCCCGCCGGGCTCATCGATGCGTTCGACGACATCGTTGCGCGACGAGGTGCGGACCGACCGACGAACACCGTTCGCTGATCACGTAACGCACTCGGAGTCCCGGCGCTCGAACGGTCCCCACGCACTCCTCTCACGCGGTCCATATCCCGTTCGGATCGACGCTGCATGCCGTTCACGCAGACCCGATGTGATGCATCGGTCCGTCTCGGACGTCTCTTCACTTCGGATCGTCGGGCACGTTCCTGCCCGTGAGAGGAATATTCGTGGCAACAGTTACCTTCGACGGCGTCACCCGGCATTATTCCGGTGCGCCGCGTCCCGCGGTCGACGCGCTCGACCTCGACATCGCCGACGGCGAGTTCCTCGTGCTCGTGGGCCCGTCCGGCTGCGGCAAGACGACCTCGTTGCGCATGCTCGCCGGTCTCGAGGAGATCGATGCGGGGCATCTGTTCATCGGCGACACCGACGTCACCGATGTCGAGTCCTCGCGACGCGACATCGCGATGGTGTTCCAGAACTACGCGCTCTATCCGCACATGACCGTCGCCGAGAACATGGGATTCGCTCTGAAGATCGCCGGGGTGTCGAAAGACGAACGCACCCGCCGCATCACGGAGGCAGCGCGCATGCTCGATCTCGAACCGTATCTCGGGCGTAGGCCCGCCGCACTGTCCGGCGGGCAACGACAGCGGGTCGCGATGGGACGCGCCATCGTCCGCAATCCGCAGGTCTTCCTCATGGACGAGCCGTTGTCGAATCTGGATGCCAAGCTGCGTGTGCAGACCCGGAACGAGATCTCGCGGCTGACACGCCGTCTCGGCGTCACGACCTTGTACGTCACACACGATCAGGTGGAGGCGATGACGATGGGCGACCGCGTCGCAGTGCTCGACGGCGGCATCCTGCAGCAGGTCGATACGCCGCGCGCACTCTACGAACGTCCGGCGAACCGGTTCGTCGCCGGGTTCATCGGGTCACCTGCCATGAGTCTGTTCGACCTTCCGCTCGTCGACGGTGGTGTCGACTTCGCGGGCACCGTCGTTCCCGTGGAGCGGACGATAGTGCGGGCGGTCACGAGCGGGCAGGTCACGGTGGGCGTTCGACCCGAATCCGCGCAACTCACCGGGGATGCCGACGGTGTGGACATGATCGTCGATGCCGTGGAGGTTCTCGGTGCCGATGCCTATCTGTACGGGCGGGTGATCGGTGCGGAGCACTCGTACCCGCTCACCGTGCGCACCGACGGAAACGATCATCCTGCGGTGGACACGACGGTGCGCGTGCGTCCGGATGCGTCGGCGGTGCACCTCTTCGACGGGGTCACCGGTCTTCGGCTGAGCGCATAGACCGACCGCGGCGGGACCCGCGCGGGTCCCGCCGCCACTGTCAGCCCGCGTCGAGCAAGTGGCGGAGGTCGGCGAGACCACGACCTTCGAGTGTCGGCCACAACGTGTGACCGGGACCGTCGGGCAACGCCACCATGTTCGGCACGCCGAGGGTCACCACACCCGCCGCCTTGGCCGACGCGAGACCGGGTAGAGAGTCCTCGATGGCCACGATCCGCTCACGCGAGAGGACTCCGCGGGTCGCGGAGAGTCGTTCCACGGCCAGATCGTAGGGCTGCGGATCGGGCTTTCCGCGCTCGACCATGTCGCCGCTGATCACGAATTCGAAGGTGCCGGAGGGCAGGAGCCGGTGAATCTCGGAGGCCAGCTTTCGCTCGCTCATCGTGACCATGACACACGGGACGTCGGCCTCCCGGATCTCGGCGAGCAGTTCCCGGGCGCCGGGCCGCCACGGCACGGCTTCCCGGACCTGGTCGATCACCGAATCGACCAGGGTGTCGATGATCTGCCGGATGCCGAGGCCGACGCCGGCCTCCCGCAGGATCGCAGCGGACGTGGGCAGCGAGTTGCCCACCAGAGCGGTCGCCTGCTCGTGCGTCCACGGAACGCCGTGTTCGGCGGTGAGCGAGGTCTCGGCCCGGAACCAGTACGGTTCGGTGTCGACGAGCGTGCCGTCCATGTCCCACAGCACGGCATGTACGCCGGTATCGGTCCGCACCCGCGGTGTCCGGTCGGTGTCCGTCTGGCTCACGTGTTCTCCTCGTCGTATTCTTCGGCGCCCTGCTCTCGTTCGGAGCAGGCGGTAGCGTTCTCGGTCCGATCGGGGTCGACCGTGATCACCCGCACCCCGCGCGCACGGATCGTGTCGAGTAGTTCGACGGGAGCCGCGGTATCGGTGATCAGCTCGTCGACGACATCCCAGTCGCAGATGCGGTGCAGCGACGTGGCGCCGAGCTTGGTCGAATCGGCCAGCAGCACACTGCGGCGCGCGGAGCGGATCATGGCGGACTTGACCGCCACGATCGATTCCTCCTGATGGTAGAGGCCTGCCGTGTCGACCGTCGTGGTGGACAGGAAGGCGACATCGACGCGGAGCGCCCGGATCGCGTTCACGGCGCCGACCCCGAGGAACGATTCGTGACCCACGTTGTAGGTGCCTCCGAGCCCCGTCACGGTGCTGCTTCCCGCTCCGGTGGCGGCACGCGCAAGACGGGTGAGGGTGGGCAGATAGTTGGTGACCACGTGCAGGTCCTCGATGTCGAGCAGGTGGTCGATCATGATCGCCACGGTGGTCGAATCATCGAGCAGGATCGAGCTTCCGGGCGTCACCGTCCGGGCCGCGGCTGCGGCGATCGCAGATTTCTCCGGTACTGCCAGGCGTCGGCGCAGCGCGGCACTGATCTCGTACGTGCTCGTACGCGCCACACTGACTCCACCGCGGAACTTGCGGACGATGCCGCGCCGCTGGAGTTCGTCGAGATCGCGGTGGACGGTCATGAGCGAGACACCGAAGGTCTCGGCGAGCACTTGCGCCGAGGTCGTGTCGTCGGCGAGCAGCACTTCGATGATCGCGTCGAGCCGTTCCTGGCGTGATGTGCTGATGGCTCTCGAGTGCACGGCGGTCGCCTCCATCATCGAATCGGGGATCGGTGACGCTGTTTATATCACTTTTCATGTGATTAACGGGCCATGAACACGAAGGGAAACTTCGCCGGATCCCGACCCAACGGAACTTGACACCCACCACGAGTGACGACCGCGCTTCACACGAATCCCGTTGCAACACAAGCTTGAAGCGCATATCTCGGCATACCGGGCACGTGCGCCGGAAGCGCCGGCATCCGTTTTGACCACCTCCGTCGGCAGTGCCACCATGATCGTCATCCCACGTTGGAGATAACAGTTCGTTGATAATTCGGAAGGAGGGCGGACATGTCCGTCACCGCCCAGCGCGCTCCCGACACACCCGTGCGGGCAGCGGTGGCGCCCGTCGCCCCAGCGACTCCCCCGGCCCGGCGGCCCGAACGCGCCCGCGCCCGAAAACGGCGCGAGTACCTGTTGTTCGCGCTGTTCGCATTCCCCAATCTCGCGTTGATCGTCGTGTTCGCCTACTGGCCGGTGCTCGGTAACGCCGCGCTGAGCCTGACGCGGTGGGACATGATCGCGCCGTCCCCCACCTTCGTCGGCCTCGACAACTACGTCACCCTGCTGAGCGACCCGTCGTTCCTGAGAGTTCTTCGCATCACCGCGATCTGGGTCCTCGCCGTCGTCGGCATCAGCCTCACCGGCGGCCTCGCACTGGCCCTGCTGTTCGCCTCCGGAACCCGCGGGCGGTCGGCGGTCTCGGCACTGGCATTCTCTCCCCACATCCTCTCCGGTGCCGCGGTCGCCGCCATCTGGCTGTTCCTGTTCGATCCCAACTACGGGTTGTCCCGCATCCTGTTCGACACCTTCGGACTCGACTCCCCGCACTGGACGACCTCGAGCGGCTGGGCACTGCCCGCGCTCATCATCGTGGCCATCTGGAAGGGAGTGGGGTTCGTCGCCATCGTCTATCTCGCGGCGATCCTGGCGCTCCCCCGGGACGTGATGGAGGCCGCGCGACTCGACGGCGCGTCGCGGTGGCAGACCTTCCGGCACATCACGTTGCCCCTGCTCTCCCCCACGACGTTCTTCCTCCTCGTCACCCAGGTGATCGGCGCCTTCCAGTCGTTCGACCTCATCGCGATGATGACCGGCGGCGGACCGGCCGGAGCGACCACCACGTTGAGCTGGTTCATCTACAACGAGGGATTCCGGCAGTTCAAGGCCGGATCCGCCGCGGCCGGCGCGATGATCATGTTCGTCCTGCTCATGGTCGTCACGGTTCTGCAGATGCGCTTCGTCGAGAAGAAGGTGCACTACCGATGACCACTACCGTCGAACGCCCCTCCCGGGAACGCAGCACGAAGCCCGGCCGCCGTCTCCGCCGACGACGAGTCGGCAATCCCCTCACCGTCGTCGGGCTCGTCGTCGTCGCCGCGGTCTTCCTCGTCCCCTTCTACTGGATGGTCTCCTCGGCGTTCAAGCCGGAACACGAGATCTATTCATGGCCGCCGCAATGGATTCCGTCGACGATCACCCTCGAGCATCTGGCCCGCGCATGGGAGGCGGTGCCCTTCGGGCAGTTCTTCGTCAACTCGCTGATCGTCACGGCGGCCGGATCGACACTGAAGGTGCTGCTCGCGGTCTTCAGCGCCTACGCCTTCGCGTTCCTGCGTTTTCCCGGCAAGAAGGTCTTCTTCCTCGCCGTGCTCGGCGCGCTCATGGTGCCGGGTCACGTCACCCTGCTGATCAACTACATCACCATCGGCAACCTCGGCCTGATCAACACCTATGCGGGCATCTTCCTGCCCGGTCTCGCCAGCGCCTTCGGGACCTTCCTTCTGCGCCAGCACTTCCTGGCACTGCCGAAAGAAGTACTCGAGGCCGCGGAACTCGACGGGTGCGGCCATCTGCGCCGCCTCGTGCACTTCGTTCTTCCGATGTCGCGCCCCGCTGTCGTCACGGTGGCGCTGATCGCGGTCATCGACGAGTGGAACGACTTCATCTGGCCGCTGCTCGTGACCAACACCCTGCAGGCCCGCACCCTGCCCATCGGTCTGATGTTCCTCAAGGAGACCGAAGGTGTCGACCAGTGGGGTCCGATCATGGCCGGCACCGTCCTGGTGATCCTGCCCATGCTCCTGCTGTTCCTGTTCGCCCAGCGCTACATCATCGCCGGTTTCGCCGGCGCCGCCACGCGGCGCTGACCTCCCCTCCCCCACGAATCCCCTTCGAGGAGAATCCATGTTCCCGTCCATCCGACGAAACCCTGCACCGGTTGCGTCGCTCAGCCGGCGTCGGTTCCTGGCCGTGGCCGGAATCGCCGCGGCGTCCGTCCCCATCCTGGCCGCGTGCGGCTCGCCTGCCGGCGGGTCGTCCGGTTCGTTCGGTCAACCCGATGTCAATCCGCCCGGTGAGTTCGCAGGTCGCACCAATGTGGTGTTCTGGAGCGGCTGGGCCGGCACGAACGGTGAGGTCCTCGCGTCGCTGATCCGCCGTTTCAACGAATCGCAGAACGACATCTACGTCGAGATCCAGCAGTTCCAGGGCTACGACGGACTCACCGAGAAACTGTCGGCCGGTCTGCAGGCCCGCCAGATCCCCGACCTGGCGGTC
Source organism: Rhodococcus sp. R1101 (assembly GCF_000278445.1). Taxonomy (NCBI): domain Bacteria; kingdom Bacillati; phylum Actinomycetota; class Actinomycetes; order Mycobacteriales; family Nocardiaceae; genus Rhodococcus; species Rhodococcus sp. R1101. Next base: position 1,805 of record NZ_AJVB01000165.1, on the reverse strand, counting down.
TTCTCGGACGTGTCGTGGAACAAATTCTTCCTGTCCGGGCATCTCGAACCGATGAACGGCTATTTCACCGACACGTGGAACGCCGGCACCTACCACGACCGCCTCTTCCAGGAAGGCGTTGTGCGCGGCGAAGCGTTCTGGGTGCCGTTCGGGCGGTCGACGCCGTTGTTCTACTACAACAAGGAGATCTTCGCGGAGGCGGGTCTGCCCGACCGGGCGCCCGAGACCTGGGACGAGTTCCGCGAGTGGGGCAATCGCATCACCGGGCGCGACTACCGCGGCAACAGGCTGATGATGCGTGCCTACACCGGCGCCGACGACTGGTACATGCAGGGGCTGCTGTGGAATTTCGGCGGCTCGATCTCCGACGGGCTCGACGTCACGGTGGACTCCGCCGCGTCGATCGCCGCCGCCGAGTTCGACCGCGCCTGCGTCAACGACGACCGGATCGGTTATCTCGCGCAGGAGATGAACACCGACTTCACCAACGGGCTCGTGGCCACCGTCTGCAACTCGACGGGTTCACTGACCGGTCTGACGAAGGGTGCCGACGCGGCCGGGTTCGAACTCGGAGCCGGTTTCCTTCCCGTCGCACAGGACACCGGTGTGCCCACCGGCGGTGCCGGACTCGGCATCCTCAAGCACGCCGACCCCGAGCGGAAGGCGGCCGCAGCCAAGGTGATCGAGTTCCTCGCCGGCGACGACGCGGCAGCAGAATGGGCGGTCGGCACCGGGTACCTGCCGGCGACGAAGGGGGCGACGACGTCTCCGATCGTCACGAGCCGCATCGCCGAGAACCCCAATTACGGCCTGGCCGTGGAACAACTCGACCGCGCCCGCCAGCCCGACGCGGTCCGCCGGTACGTGTCGTCGACCATCCTCGAGATGCGCACCGCGATCCAGAAGCTCTACACCGAGAACGCCGATCCGGCCGCCGCGCTCGCCGCCGCCGCGACGGTGATCCGGCGCGACACCGAGGACATCCGCAAGCAGTACGAGGAGCTCGTCGCCTGATGGCCACCACCGAATCGACCCCCCGCCGCGGCACCTACCACGTCGTCGGGCACCGCGGCGCCAAGGACCTGTGCCCCGAGAACACGATCGAATCGTTCCTGCTCGCCGAGGAGATCGGTGTCCACGAACTCGAGTTCGATGTGCGACTGTCCTCGGACGGTGTACCGATCGTGGTGCACGATGCGACCCTCGATCGCACCGCCGCCGACCCGTCGGGCCACGGGCTCGGTCCTGTCGCGGAACTTCCCTACGAGCGCATCCGGTCCGTCGACGTCGGCGGGGGCCGCCACGTGCCCACCTTGACCGAGGTCCTCGACGCCACAAATGTGTTTCTGCAGGTCGAGATCAAGGCGGTCGAGGCGTGCGAGGCGATCGCCGCGGTGGTCGAGGACCGCCCGGAGGACGCCTCACGAATCCGCTTCACGAGCTTCTCGCCGGAGGCCCTGCGCCGGATGCTCACGCTCGCGCCGCACATCTCCCGAGGGCTGATCACGCACGGCTATCCCGACGCCGAACGCCACCCCGTCGGCATCGAACAGGTCCTCGCCGACCTCGACGCGGATGCGTTCTACTGCGGCTGGGACGGGCTGACCGACGACCTCGTCACCCGCATCCAGGACGCCGGATACGAGATGGGCGGCTGGCCGGTCCGCACGTTCGAGGAGCTGCGACGCGGTCTCGTGCTCGGCTTCGGCGGAGGGACAGTGGACGACCCCCGGGCCGCGATGGACTGGTTGAGCCGCGCCCGCGCGGAACTCGCTCTCTGACCCTGTCCGGCTTCTCGTTCGCCG
>NZ_AJVB01000164.1:0-7585 GCF_000278445.1 Rhodococcus sp. R1101 | reverse complement strand
GATGTATCCGCCGTCGACGGGCACCGCGACACCCATCGGTGCGTACGGCGACGCCATCCACATGTCGTTGTCCTCGCCCCAGACCTCTTCCTGGGCCTTGGGGTCGAAGAAGGTGAGCTCCCACGGGTGTACGCCGACGATGCCCGACACCCAGCCGGTCGCACCGTCGAGTGCGCCGACGGCCATGACGGTCTCGGCGAATTCGCGAGGATGAACTTCCATGCCGCCGAACTGCTTCGGCTGCAACATGCGGACGATGCCGGAATCGCGCAGGTGCTTCGCGGAGATGTCCGACAGTCGCATCTGCTCGTCGCCGACGACGCCTTCGGCGCGGATCTCCTCCGCGTGCTGCATGATCCTGTCCAATACCTGACCCATGACGGTGACTCTTCCTGGGAATCGGCTGCTGACGAGCCGGGACTGCGTGGGAGGGGTGCCCCGCGGAACGGAGCGATCTGCGCTGTGCAGGTGTGACATTCCGAACGGTCCCAGCCGCACTATGAGCGCGCACCGGTTTTTCCGTTGAGCGGGACGTTCCGGGCGGTCTCGATGGGAGACCCGGTAGACAGGCGCGAGACGGCAGCGTGCTGCCGTCGCAGCTGACCGTCGCTCCGGAAGGATCCTCATGACCGACACTGCAGACCTGGTGGCTTCGCTCGTCGAGCGCGTGCAGCTCCTCGAGGACAAGGCCGCGATCCACGAGGTACTCACCGCCTACGGCCCGGCCGTCGACGCCGGCGACGCCGATGCCGTGGGGGAGTTGTGGGCGGAGGATGCGGTCTACGACATCGATATCCGGGTGATGGAGGGTCGCGACGCCATCACCGAGATGGTCCGCACCCGGCCTCATCAGGACTACATCAACGAAGGATGCGGTCACCTGCTCGACCCGGTCCACATCCGTGTCGACGGCGACACCGCCGCCGCGACCTGCCATTCGCTGCTGTTGCGCCGCAACCTCGATGCCGACTCGTACCGCGTGTGGCGGGTGACGGCCAACCGTTTCGACCTCGCGCGTATCGACGGCCGCTGGAAGATCAAGCGTCGCACCGCACGAGTGCTCGACGGCAGCGCCGAGGCCCGCGAGCTGCTCGCGAGGGCTTCCCGGTGATCGAACTGTCTGCGGCGGAACAACTTCTCGCCATCCACGAGATCCAGCAGGTCTTCGCAGCGCGCCTGCGGGTGATGGATACCAAACAGTGGGAGCTGTACCCGACCCTGCACACCGAGGACGTGGTGAGCGAAACGTGGGGTGGACTGCCCAGCGACAAGCAGCCCCGCACCGGTGAGGAAGCCGGTCGCGTGGTGGGTCGCGAGGCATTGACCCGCGCCATCAGCAACCTCCTCGACGGTCCGGTGTCGGTCACCTCGGCCCATCACGGCCACTGCCCGGAGATCGTCCTCGAATCCGACACCACCGCCCGCGGTATCTGGGCGATGGAGGATCAGCTGTGGTGGGACAACGACGGCGTCGAGGAATCGCTGCACGGGTGGGGCCACTACCACGAGGAATACCGCAAGGTCGACGGCGTTTGGCTGATCTCCTACCGCAAGCTCACCCGCCTGCGCGAGGTGCACACCCCCGGCTTCTTCAGCTTCCTGAAGCGACTCTGAACGACGCCGGACGGACGCGATCTCGGGGACCGCTCCTGGGCTGATGCCCGGTTCGACATCGTGCTCGCCTCCGCGGGCGTCCGACCCCCCATGCTGACGCGCTGAAACGGGGTTCGCCCCTGCAACACGCCGGGCGAGCCCCGCTTCACCGCGCGAAGTTGTTGCGCAACAGCCGAACCCCACCGGTGCCGGAGACGGCCTCGGTGGGGTTCGAGTCGACGTGTTCTCAGTAGAGGTTCTCGAGCTTGTCGAGATCGACACCCTTGGTCTCGCGACTGGTGGCCACGGCGATCACCGTGATCGACATGGTGATCACCAGGTAGACGATGACTGCGGTGGCACTGAAGCGGTCGACCAGCCACACCGCGATGAACGGGGCAGGAGCCCCGGCGATGATCGACGAGCCCTGGAACACCAGCGACGAACCGGCGAAGCGGTACTTGGTGGGGAACAACTCGGTGATCCATGCGGCTTCGGGGCCGGCGAGCATGCCGTGCAGCAGTGCGCCCACGCAGACACCGACACCGAGTGCGGTCATGTTCTCGGTGTGCACCAGGGAGAAGAAGATCGGTGCCCAGATGATGAGCGAGACGGCCGGGACGAGCATGGCGATCTTGCGTCCCACCCGGTCGGACCACCATCCGCCGCCGATCATTCCGAGGAACTGGCAGACCGACGCGAAGGCGACGGTGGTGACGATCGCGCCGCGGGTGTAGTCGAAATAGGTCGTGGCGTATGCGATGACGAAGATCGTGTAGACGTAGAACGCGATGTTCTCGCCCAGACGCATGCCGAGGCCGTGGAGCAGAGGACGGGGCTTACGCAGGGCTTCGATGATGCTGGACGACTCCTTGGGCGCCGCCTGTTTCCCAGCCGATTCGGCCTTCGCCTGCGCGGCCTGATAGACCGGCGATTCTTCGACACCCCGACGGATCAGGAACCCGATGACGAGAAGAGGGACGGCGAGGAGGAAGGCCACGCGCCAACCCCATTCGTCGAATGCGTCTCCGGGGAAGACGATCGCGAGGATGCCGACCGTGACCGTGGCCAGGACGGTGCCGGCCGGAGCCCCGGACTGGGGCCATGCCGCCCAGAAGCCGCGACGCTTGGGTTCGCCGTATTCGCTGACGAGGATCACCGCAGCGCCGAACTCACCACCGAGAGCGAAGCCCTGGATCATGCGCAGGACCACGAGGGCGACGGTGGCCCAGATACCGATCTGGCCGTAGGTCGGCAGCAAGCCGATCGCAGCGGTGGCACCGCCGAGCATGAGGAACGTCGCCACCAGGATGGGTTTGCGCCCGAACTTGTCACCGAGATGACCGAAGACGATGCCGCCGAGGGGCCGGGCGACGAACCCGAGTCCTTGTGTGGCGAGTGCCATCAGCAAGGACGCTACGGCGTTGCCGCTGGGGAAGAACAGAGGGCCGAGGACGGTCGCGGCAAGGATGCCGTAGATCGCGAAGTCGTACCACTCGAGGACGGCGCCGGCCATGCTGCCGGCCAGAACCCGCTTGAAGGGGGTTCTGGTGGTCGGTGTGCCGGAGTCCGGTGGAACCGACGGCGTACCCGACTGCTCGATGGTGGTCATGTCGTGCCTTTCGGATCAGTTTCGGGGGCTGCTGTGTGTCACAGCTGGAGGGTCAGCTTGTCGCCGCATGCGCGGGAGCAGCAGGTCATCATGGTTTTCCCGGCTGCGCGCTCGGCCTTGGTGAGGACCAGGTCGCGATGGTCGACCTCGCCGTCGAGGACAGGCACCTCGCACGCACCGCAGATGCCTTCCTCGCAATCGCTCTGCGCGTCGATGTTGGCGGCTCGAAGTGCCTGGAGCACTGTCTGATCGGCGGCGACCGGGACGGTGATGCCGGAATCCTTCAGCACTACGTCGAAGCCGTGTTCCTTGGACGGGTCGAGTTCTTCGAGCGTGGAGGAGAAGTGCTCGACGTGCAGGGTGTCGTCGGGCCAATGGGCGGTGGCCTCGCTCAGTGCGGAGAGCAGACGTTCGGGACCGCACGAGTACACCTGTGTGCCGTCTTCCGGGTCGGCGAAGAGCGAAGGAAGATCCATTCGGACGCCTTCGTCGCCGGGATAGACCCGGACACTCTCACCGTGGTCGCGGGCGAGCCGGTCGAGGAACGCCATCGAGGTACGCGAGCGTCCGGCGTAGTGGATCTCGTAGTCGCCGCCGGCGGCCTTGACCTGGTCGGCCATCGCGATCACCGGGGTGATGCCGATGCCGCCGGCGACGAAGACGTACCGCTTCGCGTCGGGGTCGAGTTTGAAGTGGTTGCGGGGACCGCGTACACGCAGCGTGGCGCCGACGGCAAGTTCCGTGTGGATCCAGCGCGACCCGCCCCGACTCTCCCGGTCGTGGAGGACGGCCACCTGGAAAGTGGTGCGGTCGTGCGGATCACCGCACAGTGAGTACTGCCGCGACACTGCACCGCAGTCGACGTCGATGTGCGATCCCGCCGACCACTTCGGGAGCGGCCGCCCGGAGGTGTCGCGCAGGGTGATCAGCAGGATGTCGTCGGCGATGCTCTCCAGCCCGGACACCGCCATCGTGCGTGCGATCGTGTTCTTCGACGGTTCGCCGATCTTCACCGGCTGTCGCCGGGACAGCAGTTCCGGGTCGGCTCGTTCGGGGTTGCGCGCCGGATCCCAACGAACCCACACGTGATCGGGTCCGCGGAAGGAGGTGTTGGGCAGGTAGGTGAATTCCTGATCGGGTACCAGTTCCATGTGGGGCAGGCGCCGGGTCAGCTCTTCGAGGAAGATCTGGATCTCCATGCGTGCGAGGTTCTTTCCCATGCACTGATGGCTGCCGTAACCGAAGGTGAGATGGTCGCTGGCGTTGTCGCGCCGGATGTCGAAGTCGTCGGCCTGATCGAAGTGACGTTCGTCGTGATTGGCGGACGAGTTGACGATCAGCAACTTCGCCCCGGCCGGAACCTCGACCCCGTTGATCGTGGTGTCGGCAGTGACGAGGCGGCGCCACGCGGCGACCGATCCGGAGTGACGCAGGCATTCCTCGACTGCGTTGGGGATCAGGCTCGGGTCGGCGCAGATCTCCTCCCATACGTCGCGGTGCTCGAGCAGTAGCCGTAAGGCATTCGCGGAGGCGTTGGCCGTCGTCTCGTGCGCGGCGACGATGCCGGCCATCATCATCGAGTGCAGGTAGGAGTCGGTGACGACATCCGGTTGTTCCTGCTGAACGCGGATGCCGAAAGGCATCCAGCCGTGCCCGTCGGGATCCTTGCGCATCTTGTCGAGGACGGTGCCGGCGAACTGCCAGAACTTGCCGACCGCGTCGGCGACGGCGACCTGTTGCTCGGGAGCAGGTCGTCCCCACGTGTTGACGGTGTGCGCGATCGAGTACTCGCGCAGGGTGTCCATGTCTTCCTCGGGCACGCCGAGGAAGTGCAGGGCGACGGTGAGCGGGACCTCCCACAGCATCTCGTCGACGAGGTCGACGTGGCCGGTATCGATGAAACGATCGACGTATTCGCGGGTCAAGCGGCGCACCATCGGTTCGTGGTGGGCGAGCGCGGCGGGGGTGAAGGGTTCCATCAGCGCGCGGCGTCGCGGCATGTGCGCCGGTTCGTCCTCGTTGACGAGGGTGCGGTTCATGGCATAGCCGTATCGGGCCAGAACAGCGTTCGCTTCGTCGGAGGTCGGGGTGATCTTCTCGAGGGCGATGGAGGGGGAGAACAGTTCGTTGTCGCGGAAGACGGCTTTGACGTCTTCGTAGCGCGTGACGACCCAGTAGTCGAGTTCGGGACTGTAGAAGACCGGCTCTTCGTCTCGGGACCATCGCAGAGATGCGGCCGGATCCACCTGGTACGGCCCGGTGAAGGGATCGAACGCTGCGGCGCGCGGGGAGACAGGGCAGCCGGTCGGGGAGGTGAAGGCGGTGTGGTCGATGGGGCAACGGCTCTCGGGGCCGGTTCGAGGGGTTTCGAGGACGGTGCCGGTCGACTGACTCGTCATGATGCTCTCCAAGCTACGAACTGCTGATTTACTAATAACGAACACATGTGTTCGTTGAACGCACATGGAGACAGTAACCGTGGTCACATCCGACGTCAACGTCGGGTCCGATCTCCGTGTCGAGAGCACAAAAAAGGACGCCTCAGCGGGCGTCCTCGGTCGAGCGGTACCGGTCAGGTGTCGAGCAGGCTGTTGATCCGTGCTGCGGTCGCCACAACCGCCGACGCTGCAACATCGGTGTCGAGTCCTTCGATCGCGACGACCCCGACGCTCGATTCGAAACCCACGCCCTCGTGGTCGAGCGGGGAGCGCACGCTGGCTGCCACGCCGACGGCTCCGTGTTCGAGTTCGCCTGCCGTGATGCTGAAACCGTCCTCGCGGGCCCGGCGGATCGCCTCGGTGTCGGTATCCGATGGGGGGCGGCCGGCGAGGATCGCAATACCCGCCGCGCCCCGCGACACAGGATGTCGCGTACCTATTCGGTAGCCCACGCGCAGGATCCCCGTATCGGGCTCTGCTACTGCGATCACCACGCACTCGTCGCCCTCGAGCGTCGACAGGAATGCGGTGGCCGACGTCTGTCGAGCCAGGTCTCGCAGTAGCGGCTGCGTCACCTCGCGCAATCGGGGGCGGAATCGCGAACCGAGTAGTGCTGCTCCTGCGGCCAGCCTGATCCGGCCGTCCTGCATGCGCGCGACGAGCGAATGGGCCTCCAGTGTCGCCACGATCCGGTAGCCGATGGCACGAGCCACCTCCAGCTCGGCTGCGAGTTCGGCGATCGAGATTCCCCCCGGGCGTTGGGACACGATGTCCAGCGCGCGTAGACCGCGATCCAGGGTCTGGAGGGTGCTCAACGGTTCTCCTCGGGCTCTCACTAGGGGATACCGAAGCCTATCCCGACCGTATCTCCGGGTATCGGCGTGAGTGGGTGGGCGTCGACATGCTGCGTCTCCGGTTGGTGAGCGCACGCCGATGCGCGCCGCATGATGTTTTCACCGACTACGGGCAGGCGCTCGATGTTTCGGAAACTCGCAGTAACAGTATTCGCCGACCGTACTCCGTCTCGACGAGATCGGCGTGGATGAAGAAGGAATCGGCCGGCTCGTGAATCCGGGCGCAAACCTTACGCAAAAGTGATTACCGTCACTTCGGGTTTTCCGGCCGTTCGGACTACGCCCGGGCAGGCGCACCCGAAGTCCAACGGATTCAACCGAACACACGACACGACAGACTTTCGCGTGTCCGACATCGGGTCTGGATTTACCCGCTGATCTGCGACAAGACTTCAATTCACACGTAACGCTCAGCTATTTCTCAGTGATAGCTCGGGTAACGCTCGCACGAGTCCTGTTCCAGAGCCGGGCCGGGACTCGCTCGGGGAAAGTTCTGTCTCGGGGAGGAGACACATATGGGGAGGACTGCGGGATGACGACGGTCGACGATCGAGGGCTCGACCCGTCCGACGCTCCGCGGGGTGCACGCAACCGTGCCCCCGCGGATGCGTCGCCCGGCACCGGCGTGAATCGGTGGAAGTGGCAGAACGCCTACGTCAAGCGACTCCACGTCACGGACGCGCTCGTCGTGGTGCTGTCCGTATTGCTCGCGCAGTGGGTGCGGTTCGGATCCGAGGAGCTCTTGCGCGCCGGGGAGGGCGCAGAATTCGAGTACTCGTTGACATCCGCGACCATCATCGTCGCCTGGCTGGGCGCGTTGAGCGTCTTCCGTACGCGGTCGCGTCGCGTCATCGGTGCCGGCTACGACGAGTATCAGCGGGTCGTCTCCGCGACCCTCGGCATGTTCGGTGCGATCGCGATCATCGCGCTCATCTCCAACGAGCAGATCGCGCGCGGGTTCCTCGCCATTGCCCTGCCGGTGGGTCTCGTCGGTTTGCTGCTCACGCGGTGGGTGTGGCGGAAGGTGATCGCGCGCAAGCGGGCTCGGGGTGAGTTCCAGACGTCGGTGCTGGTGGTCGGTGGTGCGC
>NZ_AJVB01000163.1:0-7609 GCF_000278445.1 Rhodococcus sp. R1101 | reverse complement strand
CGAGCACGTAGGCCTCGGTGATCGGCAGCAGCGCGGCGGGCAGGTCGTCGAGTGCGCCCGTGTCGAGTCGGACCCCCGATGGTGGCCGGCGTGCCCTCCTCGTCGACGGTGACGTACGTGCGGGCGTTGCCCGCGCCGACCGGATGGGCCGGTCCTTCGACGAGGCCGGAGACGCCTCCGGCCCCTGCGGGGGCGGGAGTGACGAACAATCCGAGGACCGCCGCCGAGACGATCACGGCGAGGTGTGAGGCGCGAGGCCGAATGTCCATGTGAGGTCCTCGATTTCCGTCTCCAGCGGCATCGTTCTGGATGCTAACCGTCGTGCGGACGGCGGAGGACGGACTAGATCGAACCGTGATGCGGGGGCTTCGGGCGGTCGGCGGTGATCCCGGAAGGTCGCGAAACCGGCGGTGCCCGATGCTCGGGACCCGAGTGGTGTCGGATGGTGCCCCCGGCAGGATTCGAACCTGCGACACCCGCTTTAGGAGAGCGGTGCTCTATCCCCTGAGCTACGGAGGCGTCCGGCCGGGCGAAGCCGACCTCTGCGCGTTGTGAGTGTAGCCGCCGGCCCGCTGCCGTAACCAAGCGCCCGCTCCCGGGCCTCGCCGGAGGGAGCATACGACCTGCAGGTTCCCGCCGATTGAGATCAAGGAAAGGTAACTCTGGCCTTTCCCTATATCGTTTTGTTACCTTGGGTCGCCAGGAACGGCCGGGGGATACCCGGTCGAAGTCGGGACGAAACAAGGGACACACTGTGGGACGCCATCAGCGCACACGCGAAGACGTAGCATTCGACCTCGAACCGATTCGCGTGCCGTCCTCCGGCAAGGGTCGCCACCGTGTCGAGCCCACCGGGACGTCCGCGCCGGTCAAGGCCGCCACCGTCGCCGCAGCCACGGGTGCATTCTTCGCCGTGGGCTCGCAGATCGGCGCCGGTACTGCAGCCGCGCATCCCGGCCACGACCACGTCCAGGCCGAGGCTCCCTCTCTTCCCTTCGAGCTTCCTGCGGGTCTGCTGCCCGAGGGTGTCGAGATCCCGGCGATTCCCGGTGTCACCACCCCGGCCGAGCAGGGTGCGCCCGAGCTCCCCGCCGAGGTCACCGACTTCCTCGATCAGTTCTCGGGTCCCGGCTGGCTCGACCAGCTCAACCCGGCTGCACCTTCCGCTGTCCAGCCCGTCTCCGGCACCCTCACCTCCGACTGGGGTCCGCGCTGGGGTACGCACCACGGCGGCATCGACATCGCAGCGCCGATCGGCACGCCCATCAAGTCCGCCGCCGACGGCACCGTTCTCGACGCCGGGCCGGCTTCCGGCTTCGGTCAGTGGGTCCGCGTCCTCAACGACGACGGCACCACCGCCGTCTACGGTCACGTGAGCACCTACCAGGTTTCCGCCGGGCAGCGGGTCAACGCCGGCCAGCAGATCGCGACCGTCGGCAATGAGGGCTGGTCCACCGGCCCGCACCTGCACTTCGAGGTGTGGGACACCGCCGGCACCAAGATCAACCCCAATGCGTGGCTGAGCGATCGCGGTGTGGTCACCGACTGGGGCGGATACCGCGCCGTCTGATCTCACCGGGTCGTCCGATCCGACCCGACGGCGAGTCGTCCGATCCCACCCGACCGAGAGTCGCGCGCTAGGCTTGGCTCGACCGACTGCACGCCGACCCGGGGGTTCCATTGGGAGCTGAGATATCTGCTCGTTCGTTCACCGGGGAAGACCGGCGGATGTTCCGCAGCAAGGTTCGCGACTGCATGAAGGCGCTCGAGCGGATGCTCCGGGAGGACGTCTTCGTCGATGTGCACTCGTCGCCCGAACCTCATCTCGGCATGGAGATCGAGTTCAACCTCGTCCGCGACGACATGTCGCCCGCGATGTCGAACCTCGAGGTACTGCAGGCGATCGACGACCATGCGGTCTTCCAGACCGAACTCGGCCAGTTCAACGTCGAGATGAACGTCGAACCGCGGCGCCTCACGGGCGACGAACCGTTCGAACTCGAGGATTCGCTGCGTTCGTCGCTGCGCCGTGCCGACGATCGGATGCACCGGCACGACGCGCAGTTGGTGATGATCGGCATGCTGCCGACGCTCGAACTCGACGATCTCGAACTGGGTCGCATCACTGCCAATCCCCGCTACGAAGCGCTCAACGACCAGATCTTCGCGGCACGCGGTGAGGACATCGAACTCGATCTCGACGGCGTGCCCCTCCCCGGCAGCGATGTCGTGGAAACCCTTCGCGCGGATATGAACTCGGTGGTCCCTGAAGCTGCCTGCACGTCCCTGCAGTTGCATCTGCGGGTCGCGCCGGAGGATTTCGCGACCCATTGGAACGCTGCCCAGTGCCTGGCGGGAGCCCAGGTCGCGCTCGCGGCGAACTCACCCTTCCTCGCCGGTAAGGCGCTGTGGCACGAAAGTCGGATCCCGCTGTTCGCGCAGGCCACCGATACACGTCCGCTCGAACTGCGGAACCAGGGTGTCCGTCCTCGGGTGTGGTTCGGCGAGCGGTGGATCGACTCCGCCCTCGACCTGTTCGAGGAGAATTCCCGCTACTTCACGGCGCTCCTGCCGGAGATCTCGGACGTCGATCCGATGGCCGAACTCGACGCCGGCCGGGTTCCCGAGCTGCGCGAACTGCAGATGCACAACGGCACCATCTACCGGTGGAACCGCCCCGTCTACGACATCAGCGACGGCCATCCACACCTGCGTGTCGAGAACCGTGTGCTCCCGGCGGGTCCGACCGTTCTCGACACGATGGCCAACGCCGCCTTCTACTACGGGACGCTGCGCGCTCTGGCCGACGCCGACGAGCCGCTCTGGCGCGACCTCAGCTTCGACGCCGCGGAACGCAATCTGGTCCTGGGCGCGAAGTTCGGGCTCGACGCGAAGCTGTACTGGCCGCGGACCGGATGGGTCGGCGCCGACGAACTCGTTCTGCGGTGCCTGTTGCCGCTCGCGCACAAGGGTCTCGACGCCTACGGGTTGTCGTCGGCGGTCCGGGATCGTTACCTCGGGATCGTCGAACGGCGTGCCTCGAGTCGGCAGACCGGTGCGGCATGGCAACGCCGACAGGTGGCCCGGCGCGAGGCCGCCGGGGAGGATCGGCGCGTGGCGCTCCTGGGGATGATGCAGGACTACGTGCAGAACATGCGGACCGGCACGCCCGTTCACGAGTGGGAGTGACATCCCCTACAAGCGCAAGGTCCGTGTCACGGCCACCGTCGGTTGCACGATGACACGGTCGGTGGGCGGTACGAATCCGGGTACGACGCCGAGATCGTCACCGAGATCGACCACCCGGACACCGAGATGGTTCTCGCGCATGCTCAGCGTCAGATCCACCTCGATCCCGTCGGGGCCGGGAGCCCAGAACAGGAAACCGAATCTGTCGGACGGTTCGGCGCGGAAACCGTCCACCGTTGCGCCGTGGACGTGGGCCGTCGTGCTGTCGATCCACAATCCGACGGCCTGGGCGTCCCGCGGTGAGGTCAGCCGCAGCCGGATCTCCCGCGCGCTCCCGCCGATCGTGTCCTCGAGGATCTCGACCTCGGGCGCTTCGAGATCGGCGACCGGGGCGGGCCCGCGATACATCGGACGGTCCTCCCGCCACGGGAACGCGGCGGGAAGCGGTTCGGGACCGCTGGTGAGCAAATCTCGGCTCCAGTCGGAGCGCGGACCGTCGGGCGACCCCCACACTGCGGCGCCCCGGTCGGCGTCGAGCGAGTACCAGAGGTATTCCTGCCGGGGATCGGTCGCTCCGTCCCGGTTGAGGTGACCGGCCAGCAGTGTGCACACCACGACGAGCACCACGGTGCCCGTCGCGCAGGTCACGAACGCCCGCGTGGTCGCCGGGAGCGGCTCGCACAGCGGGAGCACCGCGGCGAAGACGAATGCGACGAACAGACCGGCCACCGGTGCCCCGTACAGAAGGCCCGCGTCGAACGACACCAGCACGGCGGGCAGACCGAAGATCAGGGACCCGAGCGCGCCCAGCGTCGTCGCGACGAGCGGCCACACCGTGTCGCGTTGCGGGAGCAACAGCGCCACCAGCAGCCCCAGCGCCGACGGCAACGTGAGCACCGACAGTGTCAGCGGCACACCGGGGAAGGGGATGCCGATCAGCGAAAGTATCGCGACGAGCACGAATGCTCCGCACGTGAGGGCGGCGACCGGACGGCCGCGGCCCCACCACGATCGGATGACGACCAGTACGCCGAGGGCCGCGACGACCGCGGCGAACTGGAAGACGCCGGGCCGGTAGGGCTCGTCGGCGACCGGTGCGGCCATGCCCGGATCGAGGATCTGCGCGACCCACCACGGCAACCATGCTGCCCCCGCGGCGAGCGCGGCGGCGAGCAGGGACACGGCGACGGCGGTGCCGACCTGCCAGGCCGACGTCTCACCGCGGCGCACGCGCAGGGCGACGAGCGCCGCCACGACACCGCCGAGGACGACCGATCCGACGATCTCGGCCCAGCGCGGCATGTGGAGAAGTCCCCACGGCGCGGTGGTCACCACCTGGGCTCCGCCGTCGTCGACGGCCGTGAGATCGGACGCGGCGAGTGCGCGGGCGGTCGCGAGGGAAGTCTCGCCCATGTGTTGCAGCGACGTCCGGCTGAGACGGTCGGGGGTGTCGAGAGGGCTGTGGTAGTACGCCGATCCCGCCGAGATCGCGGTGTCGAGGGCGTGATGGCCGCTCTCGGCGAAACGACGGAAGTCGGTGTCGTTCGGCAGCGCTTCGAAGATCAGCTCGGTGAGGGAATCCGCATGCGCTCCGGGCGCTCCGGCCAGGTTGTCGATCAGGACGCCGTTGGGAGAGGTGATCCGGAAGGTGGTCGGCGTGCCCGCGTTCCCGCGGGCCTCGTGATTGAGGACGACGACGGGTCCCGCTCGCACGGACTGTGTGCCGACGAACCGGTGGGCGCCGAGCAGGCCGTTCTCCTCGCCGTCGGTGAGCAGCACGACGACGTCGTTCCGCGGGGGAGGTCCGGCGTCGATCGCGCGTGCGGCCTCCAGGACCGTACCGACGCCGATCCCGTCGTCGCCGGCGCCGGGAGAGCCCCGGACCGTGTCGTAATGCGCGACGAGCATGACGGTGCCGGTGGGATCGGTACCGTCCAGGGTCGCCGTGATGTTCTGCACGCGGGCACCGCGTTGGGTCGCCTCCTCGGGCCGTGCCATCCATCCGACGCCGGAGTCGACGCGGGTGGTCCAGCCGAGTTCGTCGAGGACGCCCACGAGGTGGTCGCGGGCAGCGGTGTGGGCGGTCGAGCCGAGCGGACGTGGGGCCGTCGCGATCGCGTCGATGTGTTCGCCGGCGCGGGCGGCGCTGAAGACGTCGGCGGGGGCGTCGGTTCCGAGCGGTTCGCCGGAGCCGGGGACCAGGGCGACGAGGCCGGCCACGACCAGTACGCCGAGCAGTGCGAGTACGTGGCCGAAGCGGGACGGGGCCGGGTGGCGAACAACCGCGGCGGAGTCCATGGGTGCAGCCTAGTCGCGACTGCAGCGGTGCCCCGGCAGACTCGGCCGGGGCACCGCGATCGGATCGGCCGGATCAGGAGGCAGGCGCCCAGCTGTCGGGTCCGAACACCTCGTAGTGGATGTTCTCCGCCGGAACGTTGCGCTCGATCAGGGCTTCGCGCAGCGAGAGCATGAACGGCAGCGGGCCGCACAGGTAGGCCTGGGTCTTCGGATCGAGCGGCAGATCCGAGATGTCGGCGCGTCCGATGCGGACGGTCTCGAGCGGCTCGCGGTTGCCGAGATCCTCGTACCAGCGGTACAGCTGGGCCGAAGGAATCTTCTCGGCGAGGGTCTCGAGTTCGCGGCGGTGGGCGTGGCTCGCGACGGAGCGGTCGGCGTGGAGGACCGCGACGGGACGCTCGTCGCCGACGCCGGCGAGGTGATCGAGCATGCCGATCATCGGGGTGCAGCCGATGCCGGCCGACGCCAGCAGGATCGGGGTCTCGTCCTCGGTGAGGACGAGATCGCCGAAGGGAGTGGTGACCTGAAGTTCGTCGCCTTCGAAGACGTTGTTGTACAGGAAGTTCGATACTTCGCCGGCGGGGAGCACGGTGCCGTCGGTTGCGGTGGTCTGCAGCACCCGCTTGACGGTGATCCGCCAGTCGCCCTTGGCAGGTGCGCTCGACAGGCTGTACTGACGGATCTGCCGGGCGCCGTCGGGGAGATGGACGCCGACCGAGAGGTACTGGCCCGGGCGGAAGGTGGGCAGCGGGGAGCCGTCGAGTGAGGTGAGGACGAACGAGACGGTGTCGGCGGACTGGTGCACGCGGTCGGCGACGCGGACGGTGCGCCAGACGTCGCCGGTCTCGACACCCGCGGCCCGGTACAGATCGGCCTCCATCGAGATGAGAGTGTCGGCCATCAGCCAGTACAGCTCGTCCCATGCCTTCGCGACCTCGGGCGTGACCGCGTCTCCGAGGATTTCGACGATCGCCTCGAAGAGGTGCTTGTGGACGATCCAGTATTCGTCGGGCTTGATGCCGAGCGAGGCGTGCTTGTGGGCGATGCGGGACAGGATCGCCTCGACACGTGCGGGATCGGGATCGAGCTGGAGCGTCGCGAAGGCCGCGATGGATCCGGCGAGGGCCTTCTGCTGCTCACCCTGCTTCTGGTTGCCGCGGTTGAACAGGTCGCGTTCGAGTTCGGGGTGGGCGGCGAACATCTTGCTGTAGAACAGCGGGGTGATGTCGCCGATGGCGGCTCCCACCGCCGGAAGGGTCGCGGCGATGACGTCCTTGGATTCGGGTGAGAGCGGCATGGTGTGTCTCCTCGTGTGTGTCGTGACGGGCTGCACCGGCGGCCTCGCCGTGGGTCAGCGGCCGGTGGGTGGTTCGAGGGTGAGCAGGACAGGGCCGGCGTCAGGGGTCGCCAGGTCGGCGATCGTGACGTCGTCGAGAGCGGCGTAGAAGGCGTCCTGTGCGGCACGCAGCTTCGAGCGCAGGTTGCAGCCGTGACGCAGGGGGCACGGCTTCGCTCCTTCGCACTCGACGACTTCTTCTTCACCTTCGAGGGCTCGGGTGAGCCATCCGAGGCTCGCCGTGCGGCCGAGTTCGGTGATGGCCAGGCCTCCGCCGCGTCCGCGGCGGGTGGTGACCACTCCGAGCTCGCCGAGCCGGGCGACGACCTTCGTCGTATGTGCGTACGACAAGTCGAGCTGGTCTGCAATCGTTCTGGTACCGGGCATACTCCCCGCCGGGCCGGCGACGAGATGCATCACAACTCTCAGTCCGAGATCGGTGAACCGGGTGAGTTGCATGGCCCTACGCTAGTAAATTCGCATCCGCGATGACAATTTTATGTGACGCATATCGCTGTCGATGGAATGCATTGCAACCGAAGGAATCTCGACACGATGACCAAAGTCCGTATCCGGGCGTACCGGATCCGGCTAGCCTCACGGATGTGAAACCTCTCGGTGAAGCACCCCGCGACCACAACCACGTGACCGTCGGTGCGGACGGTTCCCCGGCCTCCGAGCGCGCGGTGAGGTGGGCTGCCGCCACCGCGGCCGGCCGGAAGATCCCACTGCACCTCGTCCACGCGGTGGACTTCGCGCCGTCGGGCTGGACGAAACTTCCCTTCT
>NZ_AJVB01000162.1:0-7832 GCF_000278445.1 Rhodococcus sp. R1101 | reverse complement strand
ACGGACTGCAGCCCACATCCAGGGCGGGGTGCGCTCGACCGACAGCATTCACATAAGGATTGGATTCAATGAAGAAGGTTCATCGGAACGCTCGCTGCTGCGGCAACTCTCGCTACGGGCACTGCCGTGCTCACTGCCCCTGCAGCACAGGCAGCGACGGTTTCCGGCAGCGCGGTCGAGTACGTGTTCTGCAGCGCTAACCAGCACAACAACGAAGTCACCTACTACGACCGATACGGCATGGTGGAGAAGTTCGTCAGCCTGCCCGACTTCGATGGGAAGGTCTACTGCGGGGCAATCGAGGTCGGCATCGAGTCAGATTCGTATGTCTGGTCCTCGATCGCCAACGATCGTTCGCACTACGTGTACGCGGCGATCTACTCGGTCTCCTACCCACTCTTCTCGGGAAGCACCGGCGCCCCGCCGAACCGGACTTTGGTAGCGCGGGAGGAAAGTCGCGACCGCTCCGGCGGCTTCAACTACGCGATCGCCTCGTAACGAGCAGACGAGTCCATCGAATGCCCTCGGCTCCCCAGGAGTCGAGGGCATTCGTGTGAGTGGTTCATGCAGTCGGCTGACGTCCCCTCACGACCCGCGTGCGCTGTGTTAGCGTCTGCCCGACAATCGATCGGGGGGTCGCATGGGTAAGTGGGGAATCGTCGCGCTCACAGCAGCAGTGGCAGTGGTGACGGCGTGCAGTCCGAGCGCCGCGGATAACCTCACAGACGACGGGGCAACCACGTCGACGACCCGCACCCCGCGCATCACCGACGACTCCGGCAGACCACCCGTCACTTTCGACCCCTGCTATGACATCCCGGATGACGTCATGAACGCGGCCGGGTACGACGCGGCGAAGAAGGAAGTCGCGGACATGCCGATGGGGACGTACACGTTCCTCGGATGCACGTATCGGAAGGATGATCTCGTCCCCGGTGTCAGGCGAGGATATGGGTTGAATATCCTCGCTGGAAACGTGAGACTTGACGAAGAACTCAGCAACAACGCGCACGTTGCTACAGCAGTTTCTATCAACGGCCGGCGTGCGCTTCTTGAGATCGATCCCAGCCGAAACGACACTTGTAAGTACTTAATGGAGACCAGCTTCGGCCTCTTGATGCTCACCCGGATCTACCACACGGACTATCCAGGATCTGCTCCGATCGAAGAATGGTGCACAGGCTTGGAGGAGCTTGTCACCTCGATCGAGCCCTTCCTCCCCACGTGACCGTCATCTACCCGAAGGACCTTCGATGAGTGACTTTGCCAGGCTCGACCCACATGTCGTCGATGAAATTGTCCGTATCTGCGAGGTGATGCTTCGGGAGTTCGAAGACGCCCAAACGACAGCGGCGAAACTCCCTGACGTTCGTGGTTTCGGTGAATTCGCGTCCGCTCAACAGCTTGCGGCTGGTTACAAACGCAAAGCGTCCGGCACACCGGAGTCCGCAGTCGAGCGCATCGAACAATTCACTCTTGTCCTCACCCAACTCCGCGACGCCTTCGCCACCGGCGGAGAAGCCTTCCTCGACACCGAATCCGACTGGGCACGTCAACTCGCCGCCACCGACCCCGACAACGGAGCGGGAAACCGTCATCAGAGCGCGCAATAACGCGCACCGATGACCATTTCGCGCGTCTGAGCGTTTAGGTTGGCGTCCGGCGGACCATCGGTGGGGCCGAATGAACAAGGGGAACAAAGGATGTGACCTCCATCCGCTCGCCGGTTCGCCATCCGCGGCCGCTGCGGCGCGTGCACATAGCAATTTCGCGAGCGGATGCGGGAAGCGGTCGTAGGGAGCGCACAACAACGCGTTCTTGTGACCACTTCGCGCGACGGAGCGCCCGGCCGACCCGCTGTGCTAGCGTCTGCCGACAAATCGAACCGGGGGGTCGCATGGGTAAGTGGGGAATCGTCGCGCTCGCAACACTCGCGGCAGTGGCGACGGCGTGCAGTCCGGGTTCGGCGGAGCCGGCCACGAGCGACGAGGCCGCTACTTCGACCACCCGCACCCCACGCATCACCGATGACTCCGGCCGTCCGCCAGTCACCTTCGATCCCTGCTACGACATCCCCGACGATCTCATGAACGCAGCTGGGTACGACGCGGCGAAGAAAGAGCTTGCGGACATGCCGATGGGAACGTACACATTCCTCGGATGCACATACGACAAGAGAGACCGTATCCCGGGAGTCAGACGCGGATACGGCCTTAATATCCTGGCTGGCAATGTCACCCTGGAGGAGGAACTCCAGAAAAACGGATACATAGCTAGCCATACGAGCATCAACGGCAGACCGGCCCTCTTGGAAGTAGACCCTGACGCACGAAACGGCTGCAAGTACGTCCTGGGGACAGATTTCGGAATTGTACTCATCACCCGAGTTCTCTATGCAGACCACTTGGGCTCGGCACCTCAAACCGATTGGTGCACAGGGATGGACGACCTCGTTGCGTCGCTTGAACCCCTCCTTGCGAATTGACATCGAACAGGATCAACATGCCGGAGTTCAGTAGACTCGAGCCCCACGTCGTAGCGGAGATCCTGAGGATCTGCGAAACCATGCTGGATGAGTTCGACCAGTCGTACAAACACACTTTCAAACTGACCGACGTCCGAGGTTTCGGCGACTTCGACTCCGCTCAACAGCTCGCTGCTGGCTATCGACGCAAAGCCGCAGGCACACCTGAGTCGGCCAGAGAGCGGATGCAACAGTTCATCGACGCTCTCACTCAGCTCCGCGACGCCTTCGCCACCGGCGGGGAAGCCTTCCGCGACACCGAATCCGAGTGGGCTCGCCAACTCACCGCCACCGACCCCGACAGCGGAGCGGGAAATGGTCATCAGAGCGCGCAATAACGCGCACCGCTGACCATTTCGCGCTCCGCAGCGCTCAGGCGATCCCCGCCCGCGCGACGAAGCAGAGGTCAGTCGTCGACCTCCACCCCGTACCGGCGTGCGAGGGCCGCGAGGTCGTCGTACCCCTGCCCCACGGCGCGCAGCCGCCATGTGCCGGCGCGACGGTAGATCTCGGCGAGCACCATGGTGCGTTCGGTGGTGCCGGCGTCGAGCACGAAGGTCGCGGCGGTGCCGGCCTCGCTGTCGACGCCGACCGATACCGCGCCGAGTTCACCGAAGGTGCGGTTGCCGTCGATCGCCGCGGCGATGGCGATGCGTTCGCATTCGGCGGGGAGTTCCGCGAGGTCGATGCGGATGCAGTGCTCGCTCGACCCGTCGATGGTCAGTTCGACGACACCGTCGTCGTAGAGCGGGTTGTTGTAGAAGACGAAATCGTCGTCGGTGTCGACCTTCTCGTCGGCGCCGAGCAGAAAGGCCACAATGTCGAGATCGAATTCGTCGCCGACGGCTTCGGCTTTCCAGGCGACGTTCACGGCCCAGCGGTGACTGTCGGACGGCAGGTCGATCACCTCACCGCGGGACAGCACCGGCGCCGTCAGCCGCGACTCCGCCCGCATGTGCGGGGGCACCACTCCGTTCTCCACCGCGGCATCGACGTCGTCGGGTCGCAGGACGGGCAGCTCGCGCGCCGCGACCCGCGCCATCCGCTTGTCGGCTTCTCCCCCTTCGAGGACCAGCACGTCGGTGACGGCGGCCGTGAAGTTGAGGGCCGGCCGGGCACCGAGCTGAGTGAGGCGCGAGCGCATCATGACAGCTTGCAGGTGCGTGCCGCCGAGCAACAGCACCTTGCGTCCGGTCCACATCTTGGGCTTCTGCCCCGTCAGTGTTCGGACCTGAGGCACCACCGCGACCTGCGGTTCCGGCAGTGGGATGATGTCGACGACGGCCGCGACCTTCGGTTCGCCCGGCCGCACTCGCGTCAACAGGTCCTCGAGCTGGTGTTCGCTGATCACGGGAATGCCTTCGGACATCGCCTTGCGGACCTTGGCGGTCTGCACCGTGGGGTCGTTGCACACCACGACGCTTGTCTGCTTGCTCGCGTTGTTCATCACGTCGAGTCCGGCGTCGGTCAGCCGGTTCGCGAGCGCGACACGCGGAGTGACGGTGGAGCCGCTGATCACGACCTTCATGCCCTGGACGAGGCCGTCGTCGCCGAGACGACCCGGGTTCTTCCACTGGCACGCGACCCGCGGGATGGATGCGGGATACACCGACTTGCGGCTGCGGCAGTTCACGACGGGTAGCGGCAACTGCAGGTTGTCGGCCATGGCGGCGCTGCGCAGGAATATCTCCGACAGGACGCGCGCGTCGTCGTAGGCGTCGTGCTCCTGCAACTGCTGGACCTGCCAGTGCTGCGCGAGGGTGGCCAACCGGTAGTTGGGGACGTCGAGTTCGAGCCGGCGCGACAACGCGAGCGTGCACAGGCGGTGCTCCGCCGGAAGCGAGGTGCCGGCCCGACGGAACTCGGCGTCGAGGAACCCGTGGTCGAACGACGCGTTGTGGGCGACGAGTGTGGCGCCGTCGAGAATCCCGGCGAGTTCGCCGGCGATGTCCTCGAAGCGCGGCGACCCGGTGAGGCGCTCCCGCGTGAGGTTGTGGATGTGCACCGGTCCCGGGTCGCAGCCGGGGTCGACGAGAGTCGAGAACTCTCGCTCGACGGACCCGTCCTCGCGCAACACGAGGGCGGCCACGCTCAGGACCCTGTGGGCGTTGGGACGTACACCCGAGGTCTCGACGTCGACCACCACCCATCGATGGTCGCGGGGCAACGTCACGGACCCCTCCGCCGGTGCATGCACTTCGATCACGTACTCCTCCGATCGCTTCGTCCCCCGACGAGAACCACCACAATCGGACATTCTCGACCAGTCGGCCGACAGGATCGACACCGCCCTCCCGATGTACCACACGCTCCGGCTCCGTCGATATCGTCCGTCTCCCCGAGGGGTTATGGTGCAGCGGACCGACCCCGCCGAAGGAGCAGCATGACCGACCGCTCACCTCTCGAGATCGTGGCGCGACTGACCGTCGAGGAGAGGGCGTCGCTCACCAGCGGCCTCGACTTCTGGCACACCGAACCGATTGCGCGCGAGAATATCCCCTCGATCATGCTCACCGACGGGCCACACGGTGTGCGGAAACAGACCGCCGAGGGCGACCATCTCGGTCTGCACTCGTCCGTGCCCGCGACCTGCTTCCCGCCTGCCGTCGCGCTGGGGTGTTCCTTCGACCCGGAGTTGCTCGAACGCGTCGGCGCGGCGTTGGGCGCGGAGGCCCGCGCACTGCAGGTCGGTGTCCTGCTCGGGCCCGGTATCAACATCAAGCGCTCCCCCTTGTGCGGCCGGAACTTCGAGTACCTGTCGGAGGATCCGCTGCTCTCGGGTGTTCTGGGCGCTGCGCTCGTGCACGGCATGCAGTCGCAGGGTGTCGGTGCGTCACTCAAGCACTTCGCGGCGAACAACCAGGAGACCGACCGGATGCGGGTCTCCGCCGACGTCGACCCGCGGCCACTGCGGGAAATCTATCTGCGTGCCTTCGAGCGGGTCGTGCGCGACGCGCAGCCGTGGACGGTGATGTGCTCGTACAACCGGATCAACGGGGTGTACTCGTCCCGTAACCCGTGGCTGCTCACCGACGTCCTGCGCGACGAGTGGGGTTTCGAGGGTCTGGTCGTGAGCGATTGGGGTGCTGTCGACGACCGCGTCGCGTCCCTCGCGGCAGGTCTGGATCTCGAGATGCCGTCCACAGGAGGTCGTACGGACGCCGAGATCGTCGCGGCGGTACGGGCGGGCACGGTCGACGAATCGGTCCTCGACACGGCAGCCGCGCGGGTGATCGAACTGGTGCAGAAGGCCGTCGCTGCGTCCGATCCCCGCGCGACCTTCGACGCCGATGCCCATCACGCCCTCGCACGCGAGGTGGCCGGGCAGAGCATCGTGCTGCTCCGCAACGAGAACGACCTGCTCCCCCTCGCCACCGACGCGAACATCGCGGTGATCGGCGAACTGGCCCGCACGCCGCGCTACCAGGGCGCCGGATCGTCCCGGATCGAACCGACGCGCCTCGACAACGCGCTCGACGAGATCCGGTCGCTGTCCGGCCGGGACGTTCCCTTCGCCGCCGGTTACGCGCTCGACGGATCGGACTCGGCCGAACTCGTCGACGAGGCGGTGAAGCGTGCCGCAGACGCCGATATCGCGGTCGTGTTCCTCGGTGTACCCGCCGAACTCGAATCCGAAGGTTTCGACCGCGACGACCTCGAACTCCCGCAGCGTCAGACCGCGCTGCTCGATGCTGTGCTGACGGCGAACCCGAACGTCGTCGTCGTGTTGTCGAACGGCGGTGTCGTGCGGCTCAGCGGCTTCGCCGACCGTGTTCCTGCGATCGTGGAAGGGTGGCTGCTCGGGCAGGCCGGTGGCGGCGCCGTCGCCGACGTGCTCTACGGGCACGTGAATCCGAGCGGCCGCCTCGCGGAGACCGTCCCGATCCGGCTCGAGGACACCCCGGCGCACACGAACTTCCCGGGCGAACACGGCCATGTGCGGTACGGAGAAGGATTGTTCGTCGGATACCGCTCGTACGACGCGCGTCGCCTCGACGTGTCCTTCCCCTTCGGTCACGGCTTGTCGTACACGACGTTCGAATACTCCGATGCCGCTGTGGAATCCGACGGCGATCTCACGGTGCACGTCACCGTCACCAACACGGGTGGGCGTGCGGGCGCCGAGGTCGTGCAGGTGTACGCCGGTGCACCCGGTTCGTCCGTTGCGCGGGCGCCGCGAGAGTTGAAGGGCTTCACCAAGGTCCGTCTGGATTCCGGCGAATCGCAACGTGTTGCCGTGAGTATCCGACGCGACGACCTCGCCTACTGGGACACCCGCGTCGATTCCTGGGTGGTCGAAGGTGGCACGTACAGCATCGACATCGGTGCGTCGAGCCGCGACATCCGGCAGACGCTCACCGTCGACGTGACGGGCGACGCGGTGCGAATTCCGCTGACGATGGAGTCGTCTCTCGGAGAACTGTTCCAGAACCCCGCGGCCGCCGAGATCGTCCTGCAGGCGTTCGGTTCGCTCGGCGGCGAGGTCGGGGTCGACGAGAGTGTTCTGAAGATGGCGGCGTCGATGCCGCTCGGTCGTCTCGCCGGGTTCGCTCCGGGGGTCGAGCCGGAGCAGATCCAGCAGCTTCTCGATATCGCCGATCAGCAGGAATGAGCGTCACGACCCGGCCGTGAGGAGTACTTTCAGCGCACCGGTCTCGCCGGCACGGGAGAACACGTCGTAGGCCTGTTCGAACTCGTCGAGCGCGAACCGGTGCGTGATCATCGGCGACGTGTCGAGCTGACCACTGCTCACGAGACCGATCAGTGTGGGCGTCGAGTAGGTGTCGACCAGGCCGGTGGTGATCGTCAGGTTCTTGATCCAGATGTCCTCGAGGTGCAGGGTCGCAGGTTTGCCGTGCACGCCGATGTTCGCGACGTGTCCGCACGGCCTGACGAGCGCGACCGCCTGCTCGAACGTTTCGGGATAGCCGACGGCCTCCACGGTGACATCGGCGCCGAGACCTCCCGTGAGATCTCGGACGACGGCCGCCGCGTCCTCGCGACCGCTGTTGACCACGACGTTAGCCCCGAACGCCTTCGCCGCGTCGAGGCGACTGTCGGCGAGGTCGACGGCGACGATGCGGCTCGGGCTGAACAGTCGTGCGGCGAGGATCGCGGCGAGTCCGATGGGTCCGGCTCCGATGACGACGACGACGTCGGCCGGTCGAAGACAGCCGTTGAGTACGCCGACCTCGTAGGAGGTGGGCAGAATGTCGGCGAGCATGAGCATCTGCTCGTCGCTCACGCCGTCGGGAATGCGGTGGGTCGAATTGTCGGCGTACGGAACTCGGACCAGTTCGGCCTGGGT
>NZ_AJVB01000161.1:0-7834 GCF_000278445.1 Rhodococcus sp. R1101 | reverse complement strand
GCTGAGCCAGAACTGGATGTCGTGCACGGGCTATCACCCGGATCTCGACGCTCTCGCGAGCGCGTCGACGCGCATCGTCGTCGCGGGTGGCCGCGAGTCGGCCCGTCAATTGTGCGGGCGGACCGCCGCAGCGCTCGCCGACCGGCTCGGCACCACCCCGACCCTGTTCCCCGGTGACCACGGTGGCTTCATGGGCGCCGAGCAGGGCATGCCCGGCGACCCGGAAGCGTTCGCCGCCGTGCTCCGCGACGTGCTGCAACCGAGCCGCGTGTAATCCGTCCGATCATCCGGGAGCTCATCATGACCACACCGCGATCCGGCCGCCCACCCGTGGTCGACCTCGCCACCTGGCAGGCCGCACGCGACGAGCTCCTGCTCCGGGAGAAGGCCCACACGAAAGAAGGCGACGCCATCGCCGCGGCTCGCCGCCGACTGCCGATGGTGGAGTTCGACGGCACGGTCGAGGTGGCAGGACCTGGCGGCCCGGTCCCCTTCCTCGACCTCTTCCAGGGCCGCAACGAACTCGTCGTCTACAAACACATGTGGTACGACGGTGCACCCCCGCAAGGACAGTGCGAGGGGTGCACCACCACGGCCTGGCATGTCCGCGACGCCGTGTACCTCGAGGCCCGCGGCGTCTCGCTCGCGTTCGTGACCACGGGTGCCTGGGAGGAAGTGGCCGCGTTCGTCGAGTTCATGGGGTACACCCAACCCTGGTACTCGGTGCGCGACATCGACGAACCCGTGGGCGGAGCGATGGGTTGTCTCACCTCCTATCTCCGGGACGGCGACCGGACCTTCCTCACCTACTCCACGACGGGTCGCGGCACCGAACGGGCCAACAGTTCCGCCGGCCTGCTCGACATGACCCCGTACGGGCGCGGCGAGAGGTGGGAGGACAAGCCCGAGGGCCGGCCGGAGGGAGACGACCCGTGCTGGTTCTGGCGTACGGACGCCGAGGGGCACGCGACATGGGGTGAGACGAGCCGCCCGGCGCCGCAATGGACCCGACCCGGCGCGACTCCCGTCGAGACCCTCGGGCGGCAGGGCGACTGGCACTGACCTCAGCGACTGCACCGACGACGGGCGCGCCTACCGTGGAAGCGAAGTGTTTCGACGAAGGAGTTGTGCGTGGCGGATCGTCCCGAGTCCGAATGGAACGGCCGGGATCGGTATGTGAACTTCGGTGAGCGCAGTCCGTCGCGCTCGATTACTTCGCTTCCGAAGAATGCAGCCGCCACGGCACGCTCGTCACCATCACGCCGGGCTGGAACAACAGGCGACTCTTGAGCCTCAGCGCGCTCTGGTTGTGGAGTAGGTTCTCCCACCAGTGCCCCACGACGTATTCGGGGACGAAGACGGTGACCACATCGCGTGGTGAGTTGCCCCGCACCCGCCTGACGTACTCGAGCACCGGTCGTGTGATCTCCCGGTACGGCGACTCCAGCACCTTCAAGGGAATCGTGATGTCGCTGGACTCCCATTCGCGCACGAGATTCCGGGTGTCCTTCTCGTCGACGTCGACGGTGATCGCCTCGAGCGTGTCGGGATGGGTGGCCGAGGCGTACGCGAGCGCGCGACGCGTCGGGTGATGCAGCTTGGCTACGAGCACGATCGAATACGTGCGACTGGGCAACAGACCGTCCCAGTTGGCCGGGTCGAGTTCGACCGCCACGCGTCGGTAGTGGCGGTTGACGGCCCGCATCGTCACGAACACGATCACCATGGCGAGGATCGCGATCCACGCGCCGGCGAGGAATTTCGTGATGAGCACGATGATCAGGACGGTTCCCGTCATCGCGAGCCCGACACCGTTGATGACGCGCGAGCGTTGCATCCTCCGGCGGTGACGCGAGTCGGTCTCGGTGGCCAGCAGTCGCGTCCAGTGACGAACCATGCCGGTCTGGCTCAGCGTGAAGGAGACGAACACACCGACGATGTAGAGCTGGATGAGATGTGTGACCTCGGCGTCGAACATCCATACCAGCACGATCGCTCCGAGGGCCAGGAAGACGATGCCGTTGCTGAACGCGAGCCGATCGCCTCTGGTGCGCAGCTGAGTCGGCAGGTGTTTGTCCTGCGCGAGCACCGACGCGAGAACCGGGAACCCGTTGAATGCCGTATTGGCGGCGAGGACGAGGATCAGTGCGGTGACGGCGGTGACGAGGTAGAAGCCGAGCGGGAAACCGGTGAAGACCGTTTCGGCGACCTGCGCGATCAGTGTCTTCTGGTGATATCCGGCCGGTGCTCCGCTCAACTGTGTCGCGGGATCTGCGGCGACGACGACCCCCAGTCGCTCGGCGAGGACGATGATGCCCATCAGCAGCGTAATCGCGATGGCGCCGAGCATGAGCAGGGTGGTGGCGGCGTTGTGTGATTTCGGTTTCCGGAAGGCCGGTACCCCGTTGCTGATGGCCTCCACTCCGGTCAGGGCCGCGCATCCCGACGAGAAGGCGCGGGCGAGGAGGAAGGCGAAGGCCAGTCCGGCGAGGTGGGATTGTTCGGCGGCGAGTTCGTAGTGCGACGACTCGGCGCGTAGAGGGACATCGGACACGACGAGACGCACGAAACCCCAGACGAGCATCACCCCGACGCAGAACATGAAGGCGTAGGTGGGCACGGCGAAAGCTGTTCCGGCTTCGCGCAGTCCGCGCAGGTTGACCGCGGTGAGGAGTGTGATCGCGGTGATGGCGAACAGCACTTTGTGGTGTTCGACGAAGGGGACGGCCGACCCGATGTTCTGGGCGGCCGACGAGATCGACACGGCGACCGTCAGCACGTAGTCGACGATCAGCGCGCTGCCCACCGTCAGGCCGGCCATCGCACCGAGGTTCTTCGTCGCCACCTCGTAGTCGCCGCCCCCGGACGGGTAGGCATGCACGTTCTGCCGGTAGCTCGCGACCACCACGACGAGGACGACGGCGACCGCGAGACCGATCCAACCGGAGAATGCGTAGGCGGACAGGCCCGCCACCGACAATACGAGGAAGATCTCCTCCGGCGCATAGGCGACGGACGACAGGGCGTCGGATGCGAAGACCGGCAGGGCTATCCGTTTCGGCAGCAGTGTGTGGCCGAGTGTGTCGCTGCGCAGCGGCCTTCCCAGCAGCACTCGCTTGGTGATGCTGTCACGGCCTTTGCGGATGGTTACGGCCACGACCACCGACTCCTGTCCGGCGCATACCCGCGCACGCAGAAGCGAACGGTACGCTTGTCTTACGACGCTCGCCAGGGGTGCGGATCGGGCGAATTTCACCCCGTCGATCACCCATAGGCGAGGTTGGCAGATGACACAATCGTCGATAACGTAAAGACGTTGTTGCTCCTCGCAACAAAGCGTGTCGAGTCTCCTCC
Source organism: Rhodococcus sp. R1101 (assembly GCF_000278445.1). Lineage (NCBI taxonomy): Bacteria > Bacillati > Actinomycetota > Actinomycetes > Mycobacteriales > Nocardiaceae > Rhodococcus > Rhodococcus sp. R1101. The sequence continues at coordinate 4,480 of NZ_AJVB01000161.1, read as the reverse complement.
CCTTTTGACTCGGCACGGACGGACCCCGTCGGCCCCTCCCCTCGTTGGCCGACGGGGTTCTCTCATCCTGTTCCCGCCCATGACGGGTTCACCCACTTCCGTACCGAGCGGTCCGTTCACGCAATCTGCGGAGTTCCCGTGCAGCGGCAGCGGAGCTTGACTCACCGACAGTGCGCGCGGTCGACTGCTTTCCTTCACCACGCTCACGATCCCGGAGACCCTGATGACCGATTCCATGCTCGAGCTCTACGTCCATGACGGATTGTCCGACGAGGAAATCGACCGGCAGAAGGCCACCTACGGCCCGCTCACCGAGGACGTGCGTGAGCTGATCCAGCTCGCACTGCAGACGCGCGCGGACGCCGACGACGTCGCGCGGGCACGCGAGCACCTCGCTGCCGCCCGCGAGATCCTCGGATGCGACCGGGAGGACGGCCCGTACGGCACCCGCTTCAACGACTCCGGCCGCTTCCGCAATTGGGGCAACGCCGCAATCGGTCTGCGCAACGCGATCGCGCCGATCGGCGAACTCCACGAGGACGCCGACGGCCGCGTATGGGCGGACATCCACCTCGGTCCGATCTACGAGGGACCGGCCGGGCACGTCCACGGCGGAGTCTCCGCATTGCTGCTCGACCAGATCCTCGGTGACGCCGCGCGCCTCTCGGGACACCCCGGGATGACGGGCACGCTCACCGTTCGTTACCGCAAACGCACTCCACTCGGCGCTGTGCACGTGGAGGCGAAACTCGACCGCGTCGAGGGGCGTAAGGCGTTCGTCGTCGGGCACGTCGCCGACGCCGAGGGAATCTGCGTGGAGGCGGAAGGCATCTTCATCGCCCCGGTGTGGATGGTCGAGCAGCGCGACTCGTTCGCGGAGACACCACGCCCGGAGTAGGGCGTCTCCCGACCGGCCACTCACCCCGACGACGGTCACCCTGCAACTCCTGCCGTTGCGCTGATACCCCTGTTGCGAGAGTCACCACCTGCGACTCGGTATCCCCGGCTCCTCCGCCAGTACAGTGGATCGATATCCGGCTGGAGCGAGAGGAGTCGACCGTGCAGAATGCGGTGTTCTACTCGCTCGTCGCGATGTGCTCGCTGTTCGCCGCGTCGACCTGGTGCCTGTCGCGCCCGCATCTGCTGTCGAGTTCGGCTGCGCTCGTCGCCTCCGGACTCTGGGTACTGATGAACGGCCCCCTCGAGGGTCGCGTGCTGTACTCGGTGACGCCGAACCACGGATTGACCGAGGCAGACCTGCTCTCCGGAGTGGGTGTGTGCATCGCAGCCTGGGGATTCTGGACGTTGCGGAACCGTCGACGACGTCGGCGCGCGCCGCGACCGTCGTCGTACCGCGGGCATCCGGACGGGTCCCGCGCCATGCCCACCGCCGTCTTTCCGGCCAGGAGCGACGCCGAGACGGACTCGTTCCGCCGCAAAGCAGGATGAGCATCTCGGTTCGAGCCCGAGAAAATTTCTCAGGTCTCGTTTCAGTATCGACTCTGGACGACCGCCCAGGTCGTCACCTAAGCTCCAAGACGGCCACGGCGTAGGTGGCCGTGTCTCCCGAAAGTCCTCCCCGACACAGGAGATACAGCGCGAGGCCCCGCCGGCTCCTCCCCTCGAATCGCTGGCGGGGCCTTCCCCTGTCGGCCTCCCCGACGACAAGGGCAGATCGAAGGGTAGTCGGTGCCGGACACCGAGTTCGTCCTGTATTCGAACGAAACGTCCGGCGAGCCCTGTGACCCTCGTCTCTGCGGCGCAGATCACAGCATAGATCAATCTGCTCACCCGCGTGCATAGATCTCACTTCGGTTCCGTCCTCCGCTCGGTGTCGCGACCGGACGGCGTCCGGTCTCCTCCTCGCCGATACCCGCAACCTCCCGAACACACGAGCCCGCCCGCACCTGTTCGGCGCGGGCGGGCTCGGGGGCAACCGATCTACACCGGTTCCGGTTCCTTCGTCTCGTGCTGCGCGGCTTCCCACTGGGCCGCTTCGAGCTTCAGCCGCTGCCCGAGCACCGACTTGCGCCGGCCGTAGGCGAAGTAGACCGCCACGCCGAGGACCATCCAGACGGTGAACCGGATCCACGTCTCGACCGAGAGGTTGAGCATGAGCCAGCCGCAGGCGAGCACCGCGAGGATCGGGACCAGCGGCACGAGCGGCACCCGGAATCCACGAGGCAGGTCGGGGCGGGTGCGACGGAGCACCATCACGCCGACGCACACGAGGACGAAGGCGAACAGCGTGCCGATGTTGACCATCTCCTCGAGCACACCCATCGGGAACACCGCGGCGAGGACGGCCACGACACCACCGACCATCAGGGTGATGCGCACGGGCACACCCTTGTGGTTCGTGACGGCGAGCTTGCGGGTGACCAGCCCGTCCCGGGACATCGCGAACAGCACGCGGGTCTGGCCGAGCATCATCACCATCACGACGGTGGTGAGGCCGGCGAGGCCGCCGATGTTGATGGCCATCTGCGCCCAGGTGATGCCGTGCGCCTCGAAGGCCGTGGCCAGCGTGGCACTGCCGTCACCGACCAGTTCGCTGCCGGTACGCAGATCGGTGTACTTCACCATGCCGGTGAGCACGAGCGTGACGCCGACGTAGAGGACCGTGACGATCGCCAGCGAACCGAAGATGCCGCGAGGCAATGCCTTCTGCGGGTTCTTCGTCTCCTCCGCGGTGGTGGCGACGACGTCGAAACCGATGAAGGCGAAGAAGACCAGGCTCGCCGCAGCGAGGAGTCCGTACCAGCCGTAGGTGCTGCCACCGGCGCCGGTGAGCGCCGAGAACAGCGACTGGTGCATGCCGGCCGCAGCGCTCTGCGATTCCTCGGCCGGCGGAACGTACGGCGAGTAGTTGGACTTGTCGATGTAGAAGATGCCGACGACGATGACGAGCAGGACCACCGCGACCTTGATGGCGGTGACGACGGCGGAGACCCGCGACGACACCTTGGTGCCGATCGCCAGGATGATCGTGATGGCGCCGACGATGAGCAGCGACCCCCAGTCCACCGTGATCGGCCCCAGGTCGATCGATGCGTCGCCGCCGAACATGCCCCCGAGGTACATCGACCATCCCTTGGCGACGACCGCGGAGGCCAGTGCGAATTCGAGGATCAGATCCCACCCGATGATCCAGGCGACGAATTCACCGAAGGTGGCGTAGGAGAAGGTGTAGGCGCTGCCGGCGACCGGTACGGCGGACGCGAACTCGGCGTAACACAGCGCAGCGAGGCCGCAGGCGATCGCGGCGAGGACGAACGCCAGCGAGATGGACGGTCCGGCGAGGTTGCCGGCGGTGCGGGCGGTGAGGGTGAAGATTCCGGCGCCGACCACGACGGCGACGCCGAACACGGTCAGATCCTTGGCGGTGAGTTCTCGTCGTAGCCGCGAACCGGGTTCATCGGTATCCGCGATCGACTGTTCGACGGATTTGGTCCGCCAGATGCCGACTCCGGGCATTGTGTGCTCCTCGGGGTGATTGCGGCGCCCGCCACGCCCGGTCCGGGCAGGGAAGGCATGTCGCTCACGTCGCGCGATGCATTACGTTGCAGCAGTGCGTGTTTGCATGAGCATTTGATTCAGCAATCATGGCACTGGCTGATGAAGTGTCAATATCTTTCTGCTCGGCTGAGCATTATGCTCGAGCAGTGACGCGCATCACAACGGAAAGGGTGTCATCGTGTTCAGTCTCGACCGGCTCGACGCAGCTCTCCTCGGAGAGCTCACTCGCAACCCCCGCGCAGGGATCGTCGACCTGTCGGCGAAACTCGGCGTCGCCCGCAACACCGTGCAGTCACGGATCAAGAAACTCGAGGAGTCCGGTGCCGTCACCGGATACCGGCCGGTCGTCGACCTGCCGAAGCTGGGCGTACCGCTGCAGGCGTTCATCGGTGCCGAGCTCGTGCAGGCCCGCATGGGTCACGTGATCGCCCAGCTGGGGCGCTTTCCGGAGGTCCTGGAGGTACATGCGACGACGGGCCGGGAGGACCTCCTGATCCGGATGGCCGCGCAATCCCAGGAAGATCTACTGCTGGTACTCGAACGCATCCACGCCATCGAGGGCGTCGCCCACACCACCACGACCCTCGCCCTCACCACGCCGATCCCGTACCGGACTCAGCCGCTCGTCGAACACATCACCCGCGACGCCGGACACGGCCGCTCGTCCTCGCCCGGCAACCCCTGACGGCACGCCCGACACCGACAGCCCGGCCGACACCGACAGCACGGCCCGAAGACACGACAAGGGGAGGCACCGCGCGGCGCCTCCCCTTGCTCCCCTGTGCGGATCAGGCAGTATCGATGCGACGCTCGGCGATCCGATTCGCGGCGGCACCCGGCGTGACGCCGAGAGTGCCGGAGACGTCGAAGATCTCGGTGGTGCGGTCGAAGATCGACTCCACGCGTCCGCGGACGACCTCGGCGTCCGATCCGTCGACCTCACCGGCCACCTGGATCAGCC
>NZ_AJVB01000160.1:0-7863 GCF_000278445.1 Rhodococcus sp. R1101 | reverse complement strand
CCCGGCCGAACACGTCGACCGCCTGTGCGAATTCGCCGATCTGGGCTTCGACGAGATCTACCTGCATCACGTCGGCCCGGAGCAGCGTCCGTTCATCGACACCTTCGGTGACGCGGTGCTACCGCACCTGCCGTGATCGGTGCTGCCGCACCTGTCGTGATCAGGGCTGACGCGGACCGGGCTGCGCTTCGGGACCGGGGCCGCCCTCGGGACCCGGTTGCCCGCCCGGCTCCGGCTGCGCTCCCGGAACGGGATTACCGGTGGTACCCAGATGTTTGCGGGCGGCGTCCTGCGCCTTGTCGACGTGCTGGGCGTACTTCCCGCCGGTACGTCCGTCGACGTGGTCGCCGGCCTTCTCGATGAAACCGTCGGCCTTGTCCGGATTCTTCTCGGCGTAGTCCTTGCCCTTGTTCACAAGGCCCTTCAGCGAATCCATGAAACCCATAGCGCGGTCCTTCCCTCGTGCAGAGTGCCGTGGGTCCGGGCACACCGAACCATGTGCTCCGAGTCAGTGTACGCCCGGGAGCAGATCGTCGGGGGCCGCGAACAGGCGGCGGTGCTCACCGTGCAGACGGCCCGACACCCACCACAGGATCTCGACGAGGACGACTCCGATCAGGCCGCACGTCACCGCGATCGTCGTGTACGCGACGTTCGACGGATCGAGAGCGAAGAACTCCCGCGTGAACGGCACGGAGAACAGGATCACGTATCCGAGTACCGAACCGGCGAGCAAGGCGATCTTCCACCACTGGTACGGGCGGGCCACCACGGCGAGCACCCACAGCGCGATGATCAGCAACGTGATCAGAGCAGACGTCCCGGCCTGGATCTTCTGCTGCTCGGTCTGGTCGGGACCGCCGTAGACGAGCACGTAACAGACGAAGGTCGCCACACCCACGACGACACCGGACGGGATCGCCAATCGCATCACCCGGGAGACGAAGCCCGAGCGCGCCCGCTCGTTGTTCGGGGCCAGCGACAGCAGGAAAGCGGGGATGCCGATGGTGAACCACGCCGCGATCGTCACGTGCCGGGGCAGGAACGGATAGGGCAACGGTTCGAAGTCGAACACCTGGGACAGCACGCCCGACATACCCACCAGGAAGGCGAGCAGCACCGAGTAGACGGTTTTGGTGAGGAACAGATTGGAGACGCGTTCGATGTTGCCGATCACCCGGCGACCCTCGGCCACCACGTAGGGCAGCGTCGCGAACTTGTTGTCGAGCAGGACTATCTGTGCGACCGCGCGGGTCGCGGGGCTGCCCGATCCCATCGCGACTCCGATGTCGGCGTCCTTGAGGGCGAGGACGTCGTTGACGCCGTCGCCGGTCATGGCGACGGTGTGTCCGCGCGACTGCAGGGCGCCGACCATGGCGCGTTTCTGATCGGGACGGACCCGGCCGAAGGTCGTCGATCCTTCGACGACGTCGGCAAGTTCGTTCTCGGCCTCCGGCAGGGAACGCGCGTCGACGGGAGATGTGCTTCCCGGCAGGCCGAGCGACGAGGCGACCGCGCCGACGGCGATCGCGTTGTCGCCGGAGATGACCTTGACGTCGACATGCTGGCCCGCGAAGTACTCGAGGGTCGGTTTCGCGTCCGGACGCACCCGCTGGTCGAGGACGACGAGCGCGACGGGCGTGACCGTGCCGGGCGCATCCACCGCGTCGACCGGGCGGTCGCTGGAGGCGAGCAACAACACCCGCAACCCGCCGGCTCCGAGTTCCTCGGCGCGTCGCGCCGGCTCGCTGCCCGGATCGAGCAGTACGTCGGGAGCGCCGAGCAACCAGTTGCCGTGCGTGCCGTAGGACTGCCCGCTCCACTTCTTCGCCGACGAGAACGGTGCCACGGCCGTCGGCTCGCCCCAGCCCGGGGCGGTGGGGAACGCCTCCGCGATCGCGAGGACGCTGGAATTGGGACGCGGATCGTCGGCCGCGAGCGCAGCAAGGGCGGCGCCGGCCTCGTCGAGGTCGCTCCCGTCGACGACTTCGACGTCGGCCAGGCGCATGCCGTTCTCGGTCAGCGTGCCTGTCTTGTCGGCACACACCACGTCGACGCGCGCGAGCCCTTCGATCGCCGGCAGTTCCTGCACGAGGCACTGCCGGCGTCCGAGGCGGACGACGCCGACCGCGAACGCGATGGACGTCATGAGCACGAGCCCCTCGGGCACCATCGGCACGAGGGCGGCGACCATGCCGCTCAGCGCGGGGCCGAGCGATTCGCCGCTGGAGAAGAGCTGGTTGTAGATGATCAGCAGACCCGCGGGAATCATCAGGTAGGTGATGAAACGCAGGATCTTGTTGATGCCCGCGTTCAGTTCCGATTTCACGAGGGTGAACTTGCTCGCCTCTTCCGCGAGTCGCGCCGCGTAGGCGTCGCGGCCCACCTTCGTGGCGCGATAGGAGCCGGAGCCGGAGGCGACGAAGCTGCCCGACATCACCGTCGACCCGGGCACCTTGTGCACGGCGTCCGCCTCGCCCGTCAGCAGCGATTCGTCCAGCTCGAGTCCCTGGGCCTCGACCACCTCACCGTCGACGACCAGCTGGTCGCCGGGGCCGAGTTCGATGATGTCGTCGAGCACCACTTCGTGCGGCGCGACCTGCGCGGCGGTGCCGCCCCGGCGCACGACAGGCTTCGTCTGACTGACGATGGCGAGCTTGTCCAGGGTGCGCTTGGCGCGGACCTCCTGGATGATGCCGATTCCGCTGTTCGCGATGATCAGCAGGCCGAACATACCGTCGATGATCGAACCGGTGGCCAGCACGATCAGCAGCAGCACCCCGAGGATCGCGTTGATCCGCGTGAACACGTTGGCCCGGACGATGTCCTCGACCGATCGGGACGCGCGGTCGGGTACATCGTTGGTGAGGCCACGCGCGACCCGCTCGGCGACCTGCTCGGTGGACAGCCCGGTGGCTGCGTGGTCGGGTACGAGGACAGGGGCCTCGCCCGTTCCCACCACCGTCGGGGGCTCTTCTACTGCCATGACGAACCAGATTAGGGTACGAAAGCGAACAACCGGCGTCGTGGCGGGTGGATCAGCTCGACGCAAGCCACCACGGATCGACCGCGACGGGTTTGGATATATCGATCCGTTGCCCCGGCATCGGCACCGCGGTGGTCACCTCCGACTCCCTCGCCGCGGGTAGCAGCCGGGCGACCGGTTCCGACCAGGCGTGGAAGGCGAGATCGAAGGTTCCCCAGTGCACCGGGACGAGCAGGCTGTCGCGCCGGTCGACACCCCCGAGGTCGAGGTGCGTGCGTACCGCCTCCTCGGGATTCATGTGCACGTCGGGCCAGCGCTTGTCGTAGGCGCCGACGGGCAGCAGCGTGAAGTCGAACGGGCCGTAGGCTTCGCCGACATCCGCGAACCGCGGGGTGTAGCCGCTGTCGCCGCCGAAGAACACCCGACGCGTCGGTCCGGTGAACACCCACGACGACCACAGGGTGATGTTGCGCTGGAGACCGCGTCCGGAGAAATGCCGGGCCTCGGTGCACGTGATGCGCAGCCCGTCCACCTCGACGTGCTCGTCCCAGTCGAGTTCGACGATGCGTTCCTCGGCGATCCGCCATCTGCGCAGGTGCGCGCCCACACCGAGCGGTACGACGAAGCGGGCGGTCGGTTGCAGCACGGCGAGACTCTCGACCGTGAACCTGTCGAGATGGTCGTAATGGTCGTGCGAGATCACCACCGCGTCGAGGCGCGGCAGGGTCTGCAACTCGGCCGGCACCGGGTGCAGGCGCGCCGGGCCGACGGTCGGTGACGGCGAGACCCGCTCGCTCCACACCGGGTCGCACAGCACCCGGTAACCGTCGACCTCCACGAGCGTGCTCGAGTGCCCGAACCACGTCACGGCGAGCTCTGCCGCGTCGACCGGAGCGAGATAGGGCGACAACGGCACCTCGGCGCGAGGTCTCCCCCGGGATCCGCGAGTGAGCAGGTCCTTCGCGAAACCGCCCGCCGCCTCGGGGCCGAGCACGGACGCCGGATCGGTGTTGTGGAACCGACCGCCGCGGTAACGGGGCGACGCGGCGGCGTAGGGGCGGATGTCGGAGACCGAGGCGCCGAGGGAACCGGGCAGCCCGTTCACGGCGCGTGCGACCCACAGCGTGCCCGCGCCCGCGAGGGCGGCGGAGACCGCAGACCGGATGTTCATCGTCCGCGGAAGATCGGGTCGCGGCGCTCGGCACGAGCGAGCCGGGCTTCCTGGACGTCTTCGCTGAGCCACGCCGCGGCGAGCGCGGCGGTCTGCTCGGGGGTGGCCTCGTCGCGGGTGCCGTCGTCGTTGAGGAACAACTTCATCGCATGCAACGACAGCGGCGCGAGTTTCGCGATCTCGCGCGCCCATGCCTGAGCGTCGGCGAGGTCACCGATGCGGTTGGCGAGTCCGCGCGCGAGGGCTTCTTCGGCGTGGACGGGCTCGGCGGCGAGGAAGACGGAGCGCGCAGGACCTCCGCCGAGGAGCGAGGCGAGTCGCCGGACGGTCCAGCGATCGACCGAGATGCCCAGTCGTGCAGCGGGTACCGCGAAACGCCCGGTGGGAGCCACGACCCGGAGGTCTGCGGCCAGCGTGAGCTGGGTGCCGGCACCGATGGCGGGGCCGTTGACGGCCGCGATCACCGGGATCGGGGCTTCCACGATGGTGCGCAACATCTCGGCGAGGCTGTCGGTGAATCCTTCGGCGTAGACGTCGCCGGAGAGGTCGGCGCCGGCACAGAAGCTCGTGCCCCGTCCGGTGATCACCATGACCCGCGCGTCGTCGGCCACGGCCTTCTCCACCGCTTCGCGGATCTCCACGCACAACTGCGTGTTGAGCGCGTTCCTGCGCTCCTCGCGTTGCAGTTCCACGGTCACGACGTCGCCGTCGCGGCTGATCCCGATCATGTGCGATCCCCATCCCTTCGTCAGCGAACACCCCGCATCATTCCATCAGTTCGGGCGTGCACTGATCGCCTGATCCGATTTCGGTGGGTCCGGCACCGCTGAGCGGGGGTAGAACCACCGACATCAATGGAACCAGTCGAGGAGCCGGCCCCGCGACCAGCAGCGCGCCACCGCATCCACGCGTTGCCGAGACCCCTCGTACAGCGCGATGCCGACGATGCTGTGGCCGGAGGCAGGGCGATCGCCGAGTGTCGGAACCGACGGCGCGACGCCCACCCCCTCGGCCGACACCCATGCGACCGTCCGCCCCGCAGCGGCGTCCCGGAGGCGGTCGACGAATGCCGGGCGCCGCGGGATCGGGAGACGCGACAGCGCCCAGGTCGTCGTCACGACGGGCAGAGCGTCCTCGGGTACGGCCGCGATCGCTTCGGGCAGCAGGTCCACGATGTCGCCGCGGAACCGGAGGGGTGGATCCACGGCGAACAGAGCGTCCTCGATGTCGGGCCTGTTGCGGGTCACCGCGACGCGCGCGACCACCGGAGGCATCGCCCGGCCGGGGACCGACCCGCCGTTGACGATCGAACAGTTCTCCTGCACAGAAGAATTCGGGTCGCCCAGGAACAGGCCGTCGCTGTAGGTGATGCCCACGCGGTCGACACACAGGTTCAGGGCTGCGGGGCGCCCCACATCGATCAGACCGATCGCGGTCGCTCCCGCGCGGTGGGCAGCCTCGGTGACCGCCGGGTGGAGCACCGCGTAGCGCCCCGTCTCGTCGGTGGCAGTTCTCCCTCGCGCCGTGCCGGCCATGTCTGCTCACTCCTCGTCGTCGGCACGTGGACGGCCGGGCCCGCGCATGCGGCCCACCTCGCGCGGCAGCCGGTCGGCATCGGCGAGGGCACGCCGGAGCAGGAATTCGATCTGAGCGTTGGTGCTGCGCAACTCGTCGGCAGCCCACCGCGCGAGCGCGTCGTGGACTGCCGGGTCGAGGCGCAGCAACACCTTCTTACGTTCGGGCATGCCGCATGATCCCTACTGGTACAGCGATCCCGTGTTGAGGACGGGCTGAGCACTCTGGTCGCCGCACAATACGACGAGGAGGTTCGAGACCATCGCAGCTTTGCGTTCTTCGTCGAGTTCGACGGTGTGTTCGGCCTCGAGGCGGGCCAGTGCGGTTCCGACCATCGACACGGCACCCTTGACGATCTGCTCGCGGGCGGCGATGACGGCACCGGCCTGCTGGCGTCGCAGCATCGCCTGGGCGATCTCGGGTGCGTAGGCGAGCTGGTTGATGCGGGTCTCGATGACGCGGATACCGGCGGACTGCACGCGGTCGTGGACCTCGGCCGAGAGCTTGGTGGTGATCTCGTCGGCGTTCTGGCGCAGCGACATCACTTCCGGCGCACCGTCGTAGGGGTAGGAGCCGGCGATGTGGCGGACCGCGGCCTCGGTCTGGACCGCGACGAATTCCTCGAAGTCGTCGACGTCGAAGACCGCCCGCGCGGTGTCCTCGACCTGCCACACGATCACCGCCGAGATCTCGATGGGGTTGCCGTCGGCGTCGTTGACCTTGGCCTTGCCGGTCTCGTGGTTGCGGATGCGTGTGGAGATCTTGCGCCGGGTGTTGAGCGGGTTCATCCAGCGCAGACCTGGTTCACGCAGGGTGCCGGTGTACGAACTGCCGAGGAGCTGGAGGACGCGCGCCTCGTTCGGCTCGACGAGGACGAGTCCGGCGAGTGACACGAGGGCGAGCACCGCGATCACAGCGCCGACGACGATCAGGGGAACCATCACCTCGACCGCTCCCCAGCCGATCAGCCCGGCGCCGACGGCGACCGCGACCAGAGCGGCGATCAGTACGGGCCAACCGTTGGACGAGGCGCCCGGCCGCTCGGTGGTGACGGGTGATTGCACGATATTCATGTTCCTACCTCCCAGAGTCAAAGCGATATAAAAGTGATATCACATTTATTCGGTGGCCGACAGCGTTCGCTCCGCGCACGGTCCGCGAGAGCGGCATGATGAAGGACAACGATCCGACAGGGAGGCTCGTGATGATCGCCGACGAGGCACTCGATGCTGCCGGCACGCGCACCGCCGACGCGACACCGGTGGACATCGTCGTCATCGGCGCCGGACAGGCCGGCCTGTCGACCGCCTACTTCCTCACGCGATTCGGAGTCGCACCCGAGACCGGATTCGTCGTCCTCGACCGCTCGTTCGGCCCCGGCGGGGCATGGCAGGACCGCTGGCCGTCGCTCACCCTGAACACCGTCAACGGCGTCCACGACCTGCCGGGCCTCGCATTCGCGGACGTCGTCGACACCTCCGCGGGAGAAGTCCCGGCGGCGTCGGCGGTACCGCAGTACTACGCCGCCTACGAGAAGGAGTTCGACCTCCCCGTCCATCGCCCGACCACGGTCCGGGTCGTATGCGACCGCGGCGACCGGTTACGCGTGGAGACCGAGTCGGCCGTCTACGCCGCCCGCGGCATCGTCAACGCGACCGGCACGTGGGAGCGGCCCTTCGTCCCGTGGTATCCGGGGGCCGCGCAGTTCACCGGGCGGCAACTGCACACCAAGGACTACCGGACGGCCGACGAGTTCACCGGACAGCACGTGCTCGTCGTCGGCGGCGGCATCTCGGCGGTGCAACTCCTCGACGAGATCTCCCGCGTCACCGAGACCACCTGGGTGACACGTCGCGAACCCGCTTGGAGGGACGAACCTTTCACGTCCGCACGGGGTCACGCCGCCGTCGCGCTCGTCGAGGACCGGGTGCGACGCGGACTGCCACCCGGATCGGTCGTCTCCGTCACCGGGCTCCCCCTCACCCCGGCGCTGCGCGCCGCACGCGAACGCGGTGCACTGGAGCGGTCGCCGATGTTCTCCGAGATCACCGAGACCGGTGTCCGGTGGAGCGACGGCCGAACCCTCGACGTCGACGTCATTCTGTGGTGCACCGGTTTCCGGAGTTCCCTC
>NZ_AJVB01000159.1:0-7909 GCF_000278445.1 Rhodococcus sp. R1101 | reverse complement strand
GTGGGGTGGGCGAACACGTCGCGCAACTGCACGTCGCGGCCCAGGGCGGCACCGAGGCGTGCGGCGAGCTGGGCGGCGCCGAGCGAGTGACCGCCGAGCGCGAAGAAGTCGTCGTCGGCCCCGATGTCGTCGACGCCGGTGAGTTCGGCGAACAGCTCGGCGACGATCTTCTCGGCCGGGCCGCTGGGCGGCCGCGACCCGGTGGCCACGGCACGTTCGGGTGCGGGCAGCGCGCGCCGGTCGACCTTGCCGCCCGGCGTGAGCGGCAGCGCGTCGATCACGGTGATCGACGACGGCCGCAGATAGGTGGGCAGTTCGTCGGCGAGGCGGACGGTGAGGTCGGCGGGGTCGACGTCGCCCACGACGTAGGCCGCGATGTGGTCGCCGTGGACGGTGACGGTCGCGGCCTGCACCTCGTCGACGGCGACGAGGGCGGATTCGATCTCACCGAGTTCGATGCGGTAGCCCCGGATCTTCACCTGCTGGTCGGCACGGCCCAGGAATTCGAGCTGCCCGTCGGTGGTCCAGCGGACGCGGTCGCCGGTGCGGTACATGCGACCGCCGAACGGCGAGGCGACGAAGCGTTCGGCGGTGAGAGCCGGTGCGCCGAGGTAGCCGCGCGCCACGCCCGGCCCCCCGAGATACAGTTCGCCGATCACGCCGGCGGGCACGGGATGCAGGCGGGCGTCGTAGACCACGGCGGTGGTGCCGTCGATCGGCCGGCCGATGGGCACGCCCGCGCCGGGCTGCAGGGGGTCGCTGAGGGTCGCGAGGATCGTGGTCTCGGTGGGCCCGTAGGCGTTGAGCATGGTGCGGCCGGTGGACCAGCGGTCGACCACGGCCTGCGGCAGTGCTTCGCCACCGGCGTCGAGAACCTGCAGGTCGGGCAAGCCGTCGTCGGGGGTGACGGCGAGGATCGCCGGTGCGGTGATCGCGTGGGTGACGGCTTCGCTGCGCAGCAGAGTGGCAAGGGCCGGTCCGCCGACGGCGTCGCGCGGGCAGATCACCACGGTGGCGCCGGCATCGAAGGCGAGGAGCAGTTCCTGCAGCGACGCGTCGAAGGACGGTGCGGCGAGGTGCAGCACGCGCGATGTCTCGTCGGCGCGGTAGCGATCGCGCAGCGTCGACACGAGCGCCGACACACCGCGGTGGCCCACCGCGACGGCCTTCGGGGTGCCGGTGGAACCGGAGGTGTGGATGATCCACGCCGCGTTGTCAATGTGCAGCGGACGCAGGCGATGCTCGGCCGTGAAGGTCTCGCCGGATGCGTCGGCGGGCGGCGCGATGCGGGTGACGTGCTCGGGCAGCGGCGGGCGGTCGTGGGCGACGGCGATCCGCACGTCGCGTAGCACCTGCTCGAGGCGGCGGGCGGGAAGTTCGGGGTCGAGCGGGGTGTAGGCGGCGCCGGTCTTGGCCACGGCCCACAGTGCGACCACCGAGTCGATCGAACGCGGCAGCAGCACGGCGACGCGTTCTTCGGGGGCGGCACCCGCCGCGACCAGCACATGAGCGAGCGTGTCGGAGCGAGCGTCGAGTTCGCGGTAGGTGATGCTCTCGCTCCCGTCCACGACGGCGACGGCGTCGCTCGCGGCCTGGCGGGTGAGGACATCGGGCAGCAGTTCCGGCTCGGGCGCGGTACGGCCGCGGGCGGGAGCCAGGCCGTCGAGTTCGGTCGGGCCGGCGAGGGCGAGATCGCCCACCGCGACGCCCGCGTTCTGCACGAACTGCTTCAGGAATCCGAGGAAACGGCTGTGCAGCGACGAGAGGTGTTCGCCGCTGTAGAGATTGGGGTTGGCCTCGAAATCGACGCGCATCGTGCGGCCGGCGACGCCCGGGTAGACGTTGACCGACAGGTCGTCGATCGGTCCGGTGGACTGCACGTGGTAATCACCGATGACATCGCCGAACGCGATCTGCGGGTGGAACATCATCAGGTTGACGACGGGACCGAACGCGTTGCGGGTCTCGCTGTGCTCGCGACCCATCTCGCGCAGGTCGGCCAGCATGTCTTCGTAGCGGTAGCGCTGGTGGCGCAGGGCACCGGTGAGCTCGACCTGCACGTCGCGGATCAGATCGGTGGCCGGCGCCGCCTGATCGACGCGCACCCGCAGCGGAACGACGTTGGAGATGGCTCCGGCGGAGCGACGCAGCGGCGCGGTGGTGCGAGCCGAGACCGGGAGCGTGAGCACCACATCGTCGGTGCCGCACGCGCGCGACAGAAATGCGGCGAAGGCGGCGACGACGACGGGGACGTCGGTCGAGTTCGCGCCGTGGGCCAGAGCCGTCACGGCGTCGGCGACCTCGGACGGCAGCTCGGCACCGGCATGGCGCGCCGGCACCTTCGGCGGAGCGACGCCCTCGACGAGCGAAATCGGCTCGGGCAGGCCGGAGAGCCGCTCGAGCCAATGGGCGCGATCGGCAGTCTGACGTTTCGACCCCGTGTATGCAGCCTCGAACTCGACGATCTTCTCGACGGGCATCGACGTGACGGGCGGTGTCTCCTCCCCTGCAATCCACGCCGAGTACAGCTCGGCGGAGCGGTTGAGCATGATCATCGCGCCGTGCCCGTCCAGAGCGATGTGGTGGACGTAGCTGGACAGGAAGTAACGACCGTCGGCGATATGGAGCAACGCCGTCGCGATCAATCGGTCGCGCAGCGGATCGATGGGCCGCGAGAATCGCTCGCTCATCCACCGGTGGGCCGCAGCTTCCGGATCCTCGCACGAGCGGAAATCCACGTACGGGACGTCGTCGTCGAACTCGACATCGACAACCTGCTCTGGAAGCCCTTCCTTCTCGACGAGGAACAGGAAACCCGACTCCACATCGCGCGCACCCTGCACACATGCCTGACGAACGAGGTCGTGATCGAGCTCGCCCCGAAGTTCTACGTACTGGGCAATCGTGAAGGGCACATCGGGATGGAGAGCTTGCGCGTACCAGAGCCCCCGCTGACTAGGGGACAGCGGAAGTAGATGCACCACGCTCCCCTCGCCCTCGCCCGACACAATTCAGGACAGGGGACGTGCAGAATCCTCCCCTATCGTGCGATCGTGGACGGAGCCTCCCAACTCCACTGTCACGATCACCGTGCAGAAGTTTACTTACAGTCACGGTTACCCACCACTTGAACGGTCGGCCAGTTCGGAATCGGGTTATCGTCTCGAACGGAAACCACGAAGGGGGCACAAGCGGCGTGAACGATGTTACCGGTGAGTCACATTCGCCCGAACGGCGTCGACGCAAGGTACGGAGGCGTCTGTCCGACGAGGAGATCGCAGCCCAGCGCGCGAAGCGCCGTCGCGTGCAGATCGGCTGCGGTATAGGCGCACTCGTGGTCGTCGGATTCGCCGGCTGGCTGGGTTACGAAGGCCTGCAGGCGAAGTCGAATCTGGAGAAGGCGCAGAACTTCGCCACACAGGCGAAAGATGCTCTGCTCGCAGGCGATACCGACAAGGCTCGCGTCGCCGCAGCCGACGCCGATCGTTACGCCCAGGACGCCCAGGGTTCGGTCGATTCGGTGCCGTGGCGCATCGCAGGCGCCGTCCCATTCCTTGGCAGCCCGTTCGATTCCACTCGCCAGATGACCACCATTGTGAGCGGTCTCACAGAGCAGGTCCTCCTACCGGCGGTCGATGCAGGCAGTGCAGTCTCTCCCGATCAGTTGATTTTGGACGGCGCACGCATCAATCTCGCCGCCCTCCGGGACGCCGCACCCGTCCTCGAGACGACTTCCGCGGCCATCAGTAATCTCGACCAGCAGGCTCAGAATGTCGACAGCACGTGGCTCGGGGTGATCGACGATGCACGAGTCGACTTGCAGCAGCAGGTGTCCGAGTTGTCCGGTCTGTTGAACAACACGTCGCTCGCGGCGCAGATCGCGCCGGCAATGCTGGGCGCAGACGGTCCGCGTAGTTACTTCGTGGGTTTCCAGACGAACGCAGAGGCACGTGGCACAGGTGGACTGCTCGGCGGTTTCGCTGTCATCCGCGCAAACGACGGTGCTGTCTCCGTCGACGACGTCACGAGCAATCGGGAATTCCGGTTCGACTACGACCCGATCGACCTCGGCCCCGACTATCAGCGTGCATATGGCCACAGCCGCCCCACCCAGGACTTCCGCAACAGCAATGTAAGCCCGCACTTCCCATATGCGGGCCAGATCTGGCAGTCGATGTGGAAGCAGGAGACAGGCCAGCGTGTGGACGGTGCGATCGCGACCGATCCCGTCGCACTGAGTTACGTCCTCGACGTGGTCGGGGATGTAACCCTCCCCGGCGGTGAGAAGATCACCGCGGAGAACGTGGTGGAGCTGACCGAATCCACGGCCTACGCACGTTTCGGCGACGACCAGAAGGCACGCAAGGCATATCTGGAAACGGTTGCGCAAACCGTGGTGAAGAAGCTGACCGGCAGCATTTCCAGGCCGCAAGCACTCCTCGAGGCTCTGGGACGCGCGGCAGGCGAAGGCCGCCTTGCGGTGTGGAGCTCCGTCCCGGAGGAGCAAGACGTCCTCGCCACCACGCCTCTCGGTCATGTCGTGCCCGATGACCCCGCGCCTTATGCCCACGTGGTGATCAACAACCTCGGTGGAAACAAGCTGGACTACTACTTGGAGCGCGAGATCGAGTACACAGCGGGATCGTGTGACGGAGACACTCGTGAATCGAAGGTAACTGTGCGGCTGACCAACGGCCTTCCTCCGGGCGATTACACCGACTACGTCGCCGGAATGTTCGATAACCCGGTAGGCGCTCCTATAGGTACAAATCTCACCGACGTCGGGCTCCTTGCGACACAGGGCGCCAAGTTGAAGAAGGTGACCGTCAACGGCACCACCACATTCGGCTTCACCGGAATGGAGCGTGGTCACCCTCTGTTCAACATCCAGGCTCCGGTACCGCAGGGCGAAACAGTTGAAATCATTTACGAAATGACGGAACCCACAGCAAGCGGAGATCCGCGCGTCCCGATTCAACCCCTTGTGGACAGCCCCCGCGTAGACATCACGGTGCCGGACTGCGCCCAAAGTGAGGAAGACTAAGCGCTAGCAACGCCAGTCTCACGAATGAAAGCGATCGCCCAACCTTGAGACTGCTCAACCCACCGCTAACGGCTTTGCCGCACTCGTCCAACCGCACAGCGTTGGCTGGGCACGATCTCAGCCGACGGTCATGAGTCAAGCTGACGAATCGGAGAGAGCAGGCAATCCGGACCACATCTCGGCCGTATCGGGGCTAGGACGTGTCCTGTGAATCGGGGAACACCCCCGTGATACAGATTCGGGGTGGTAGGACGCGGCGAGTTGACCGACAACGCATGGGCACAGATCGAACCGCTGCTGCCCGCCTCGGGACGAGGTGGGCAGTGGCGTGATCACCGACAGGTGATCAACGCAATCTTGTGGAAACTGCGTACCGGCGCACCCTGGCGGGATCTGCCCGAACGCTACGGACCCTGGAAAACCGCCCACGAGCGGTTACGCAAATGGACCATGGACGGCACCTGGGAAAAGATCCTCGACGCCACGGTCGTCAAAGACGACGCGGTCGGGGCAGTCGAGTGGATCGTCTCGGTCGACTCGACCGTGGTCCGGGCCCACCAGCATTCGGCCGGTGCCCGGAAAAAGGGGGCTGCACACCGGCGGTCGAAGCGCTCGCCGTCGATGGAGAATGCCTCGGACGCTCCCGCGGAGGACTGAGCAGCAAGATTCATCTCGCGGTCGACGGGCGTGGGATGCCGATGAGCGTGGTCCTCACCGCCGGCCAGGCCGGTGACAATCCGCAGCTGGTGCCGTTGCTCGACCGGATCGAGGTCGCCCGGCCCGGTGGTGGGCGCCCTCGATCCCGCCCGGAGGCGGTGGTGGCGGACAAGGCGTATTCGCATCCGAGTACCCGCGTGCTGTTGCGGGGCCGCGGAATCCGGTTCACGTGCCCGGAACGGACGGATCAGAAGGCCACCCGAGCGACGAAGGGTTCACGTGGTGGGCGCCCGCCGGCGTTCGACCCGCTCGAATACGCAGGTCGCAACGTTGTCGAGCGCTGCATCAATCGGCTCAAACACTTCCGTGACCTGGCCACCCGCTACGCCAAACGGGCCGCATACTTCCGGTCCGAGTTGATCATCGCTGCCATCGTTCTGTGGCTTCGATGATTCACAGGACACGTCCTAGGCGGTGGTTGCCGAGGTTGCACGTAACCTCGGCAACCACTCCCACTGGCGATGATCCGCGTACGTCGAATGCCCGATGACGCTTTCAGATCCTTCGAAAGTCCTGAATAGAGAACCGAATACTGAGACTAAGCCACCGGAGCCTATTTGAACCGGTACGCCAGACCATCCATATGTTGTCCTGCCAAGATCGGCTGATTACTTGATGCCACTCACTGGAACGCCAACTCCGCACGGTTTGCCAAACGCGCAACGTCCAGTTCCGGGACCCTTCTGACTTGCGCATCGGGACGGCTCAGCTCGCCTAGCGCATCCAAGATCTTCCTGCCACAGCCCGCTTCGGGCTCTATGACGAGATGTGGAGCCCCCAGCACTTCGTAAAGCCCTTCGACCTTACCCTGCGTCGACATTGTAATGGGGTACGTACCAGAAAGAATTCCCAGTACAGCGAGATGCATCCGGCCGGTAATGATCACCGATGCACGTCCCGCAAGGGACACAACCTGGTCCGGACTGAGCAGTTCCGGCACGCGAAAAACTTGATCTTCCACTACTCGATCAACCCGGACCTTACTCAATTCCTCGATATCATCGTTTCCTGGCCGGGAAACGTGCGGTAGGAGAACCACACTCCATCCCTTTTCAATCAGATTTTCCACTACATACTCGTATTCACTGATCTGATCGAATGACGATGAAATCAGGCCGCTCGCATTAACAACGGCGATCTGACGCCCTTCCGCGATCTGTGCATCACACCACTTGGTGAGACGAGGCTCCTCAACATGTTGGCCCACACGAGAAAAGACGATATCGGCGCACAGAGTAGCGAGATGAACTCCGGACCCACGGATACGGCGCAGCGAAATCGGATCTCTGACGGACAGTAGAGCCCTCCGCTGCACGAACTTTGCGGCTACGATACTTGATCGAGTAGCGCTATCGTTCCAACTGAACCCGAGTACTCGACTCTTCGCTCCTGCAATCGATGCCAGCCAAGCAACCGAAAACCGTGACACAGACGCTAGCGGGTTATAGGCGCCGTCCATGGTGTCCGCACCAATAATCCATACGTGCTTACTCCGATGCGCCAAACGGACAAGAGTGCGGACGCCCTGAAACCTTTTCGGACCAATCGAGTACAGTAAAGCTCGACTCGAAACTACATCGACTCGCTCCTGAAATCGATCAGGAATTTTCAATGCTTCAGCACCACCCGCAAGGATCGAAATCCTCCCATCACTAGCTTGATCGAGGCATGCTTCCAACAGCGCCTGATCGCCGATATTTCCAGCGCCGGGCGCGGCAACTATTGTTACATCGAACTCACGCTGAGAACGACGCATACGAACAATTTCAACAGCAGCAACCATGGTATCGATGCCGATTATTATCGCTCCAGCGGCGCCGGTCCCAAGAAGGGACTTCCCAAGCGATTTTACCCTTGATGGAAATTTCACGAAGTCTCCTCGGATCTAGAATTACTTCTACTCTTCAATGACGAGGACATCAGAACCCATGACCCAACAGCACGAGTCGCAGTTCCGCCGGCTAGTCCGACCTGGGAACCGATCGCTCCGCCCCACGCCGCACCCACAGCTACCGCGATAAGCGTTACGGGCGCCGCAAAGACCTTAATCAGCATTGATGCCCGCACCATGCCCATTGCACGAAGTATCAATCCGGGGCCGACACTTATGGCAGCAACACTTAATGCGATTGCAGTGAACGGTAAAAC
>NZ_AJVB01000158.1:0-7905 GCF_000278445.1 Rhodococcus sp. R1101 | reverse complement strand
GAACTCGGCGACCGCACGGTCACCGTGCGCCTCGACGGCACCGACGCGGTCCTCGCCGTCCACAGCGAACCCGCTGCCCCGCACGAGGATCCGACGCCGTCCTTCGAGGAGATGACGGGCGACATCAGCCGGGTGACGCTGCGCCTCGTCGAGCAGATCAAGACCAAGGCGGAGGAAGCGGCCCAGCAGAGCGGCCTGTCGCTCAACTCCTGGATGGCGCAGGCCGTGCAGGGTGCCCTGCGGGAGCAGATGCGCTACCAACGCCGGGCCGACGAATGGCGCCGCCGGGGCGGCTGGGCCGAGCCCACCCCGACCGCACCCACCGAGCAGCAGCCGTCCGAGCGCCACGACACCACCGGACCGGACGACACCGCCGGCCGCGACGACACGGATCCTCGCGCCGACACGTGAGGCACCTCACCGCGCGATAGAGTGCCGACGCACACAATCGGGCGACGCGGAGGGCGCATGGCGGTCAGCAGCACCAGGAGTTTCGACATCGACGCAACCCCGGAGCAGGTGATGGCCGCGCTCGCCGCGGTCGAACGCCTGCCCGAGTGGTCGTCGACCCACAAGTCGGTCACCGTCGAGTCCACCCACCCCGACGGACGACCCCACCGCGTACGGATGACCGTCTCGATCGTCGGCATCACCGACGAGCAGGTCGTCGAGTACTCGTGGAACGGGGACGAGTCGATGGCGTGGACGCTGGTGGAGAGCAGCCAGCAGCGGCAGCAGGACGGCGCCTACACCCTTGCCGCCAAGGGATCCGGCACGGCGGTCGACTTCTCGCTGACCATCGATCCGAAGATCCCCGTCCCCGGCTTCCTCGTCCGGCGCGCCGAGAAGATGGCCCTCGAGACCGCCGGGAAGGGACTGAAGTCGTTCACGGAGAAGAATTTCCGCTGATCGCGGGGGGGAAGGATGTCCGCTGATCGCGGGCGATCGATTCAGATCTCACCGGCTGCGGTCGCCGCGACGACGGCGCCGAGCTCGTAACACTGCTCGCGCACCTTCGCGTCGACCGGCCCGGTGATCTCGAGGTCGGCGGCGGCCTGTACGAGGCCCAGCCCGGTGGTCAGGCGGCGCACCGACGCCACCGCCCCGGCAATGTCGTTGTTCCCGTGCACCCACAGCCCGTAGGGGCGGCCGGCCACGGCGTCGAGACACGGATAGTAGACGGTGTCGAAGAAATGCTTGAGCGCACCCGACATGTAGCCGAAATTGGCAGGGGTGCCGAACAGGAAGCCGTCCGCAGCCAGCACATCGGGGACGGTGGCGCCCAGTGCGGGAACCACCCGGACGGTGACGCCCGCGATCTCCGGATCCCGAGCACCGGCCAGTACCGCTTCCAGGATCTCGCGGGTGGGCGGCGAGGGGGTGTGGTGCACCACCAGCACCGTGCGGGATCCGTCCCCGCGTCCCGTCTCGCCCGGTCCTGCCTGGTCTCTCGCAGCCTCGTCCGTCACATCAGCAGGCTGCTGCACCCGTGCGGGGTTGTCAAAGCCGCTCGCCGCTCAGGGAAGTCGACCGCAACGTGCGGCTTCAGGAACCGGTGCGGCCGTCCCGTTCGAGCTTCTCGAGCGCGACGGCCCGACGCATGGTCTCGCGCGCACGACTGCGGTCGCCCGCATGGTCGTAGGCGCGCGCGAGCCGGTAGGAGTTGCGCCAATTGTCGGGGTCTGCTTCCCATTCCTGCTTCACGGTCGCGAACAGTTCGTCGGCGGCGTCCCGCTCGATCCGGCCCGACGGCATGCGAGGCAGATCGTCGATGTCGAGTTCGAGCCCTTCGTCGTGGATCCGCTGCGCGAGGTGCTGATGCTGCAGGCCGGCTCGGATGGTCGCGTAGACGATCCAGGCACCGACGACGGGGAGGATGAGGATCCCGATTCCCAGCCCGACCCCCGCGAACTCGCCGGATCGGATCAGCTTCAGGCCCGTGGAGCCGAGCAGAACGAAGTAGAACCCCAGCGCCACCACGATGAACGCGATGGGCACGAGGACTTTCAGCAGGCCGGTTCTCACAGGTCGAGGAGAGGATCGATTCCGACGGTCAGTCCCGGCCGCCGACCGATCTCTCGCACGCCGAGCAGCACGCCGGGTGCGAAGGAGGACCGGTCGATCGAGTCGTGCCGGATGGTGAGGGTCTCGCCCTCGGTGCCGAGCAGCACCTCCTGGTGGGCGACGAGCCCGGCGAGACGCACGGAGTGCACTCGGACACCGTCGACGTCGGCGCCACGTGCGCCCTCGAGTTCGGTGGTGGTGGCGTCCGGACTCGACGCCACCCCCGCCTCGGCGCGTGCCTGTGCGATCAGTCGAGCGGTGCGGAAAGCCGTGCCGGACGGAGCATCGGCCTTGTTCGGGTGGTGCAGCTCGATCACCTCGACCGAATCGAAGAACCGGGCCGCGGCCTGGGCGAAGCGCATCGACAGCACGGCGCCGATCGCGAAGTTCGGTGCGATGAGCACGCCCACCTCGGGGCGGTCGGCGAGCCAGCTCCGCACGCGATCCAGCCGCTCGTCGTCGAAGCCGGTGGTGCCGACCACGGCGTGGATGCCGTTCTCGACGAGGAAGTGCAGGTTGTCCATGACGACGTCGGGATGGGTGAAGTCGACGACCACCTGGGTCTGCGAGCTCACGAAGGCGTCGAGGTCGTCGCCCTTGTCGACGGTGGCGACGAGCTCGAGATCGGGCGCGGCGTCGACGGCGGCGCAGATCGCCTGACCGACCTTGCCGGCAGCACCGAGTACACCCACCCGAACCGTTGTTGCATCCACTTGCGTCGTCACGCCCTTTCGTTGCCGTCTCCCCGGAAATCCTACGCAATCACCTGCGGATGTCCCGAGCGGGTCGCGTGCCGTCCACCGCTGCACACGGGCGTCCTACTGCCGGGCGCAGAGGGCGTCCAGCCAGAGACCGACCGTCGAACGGATCTCGTCGACCCGCACCGTCGCCGAACCCGAGGACGCGTGGGCGCGTGTGCCGTGGGTGTGGTCGAACAGCACTCCTTCGAGCAGCGTCACCAGATCCCGCGCCGCCGCGTCGGGGTGCGACGCACCGAGATCCCGCATGAGTCCCGTCGCGGCGGGGACGGAGAACATGCAGCCCGCCAGCGCCTCGGCCGTGTCGGGTTCGAGCTGCGCGTCGGTCGCGAGCGCGTAGCGGGCGAGCACGTCGGTCCGCCGCGCGGTGAGCAGTCGTTCGAGGTATTCCGCGATCAGGTCGGCGGGTCCGCGCGACTCGTCGCCGGGCGGCGCGGGGAACAGTGCGGCGAAGTCGGCGCGCGACCGTTCGGTGAGACGGGCAATCGCAGCCGCGACGAGGGCATGGCGGGTGCGGAAGTAGTAGGAGGTCGAGCCCTTCGCCAGGCCGAGATGCATGTCGATGCCCGTGTGCGTCACCGCGTGGTTGCCACCGCGGGCGGCAAGTTCGAGGGCTGCGTCGCTGATGGCCGTGCGCCGGGACGGGCGTTCGCGAGAGGTCGTCACTCTACGATGATAGAGTCGAGTTCGTGAGGTTGCGACGCCGCAGTGACCCCGTCATCTCGAACCCGGTCCCCCGAACCGTGTTCGACGACGCCGCGCGCAGCCGGGGATTCGTGCTCGATTCCGCGCAATACGACGCCGTCGAGCAGCTGTGCCATCCCGGTTGCCCGAACGTCTACCTGTGGGGGCCGCCCGGGCGCGGCAAGAGCTGGCTCGCCGACGTGTACTTCTCGGCGTTCCCCGGACGGAACAAACTGCGCATGCATTTCCACGAGTTCTTCCGCGACCTGCACATCGAACTCCGGCGGCACCGCTTCGATCTCGGAGCCGCCCTCGATCGTCTGACCGGCCACGCCGAACTCGTCTGCTTCGACGAGTTCCACGTCCACGACCCTGCGGACGGCACGTTCGTCGCCCGGTTGCTCCCCGCGCTGCTCGCTCGTCGCACGCGTCTCGTCCTGACATCGAACTATCCGCCCCACGAGCTGCTCCCCAACCCCCTCTTCCACGACGACTTCCTCCCGACGATCGAACTCGTCGAGCGCTCCACGACGGTCGTCGCCCTGGACGGACCGCGCGATCACCGGCTCGATTCCGACCACGTGCGGGGGTTCGCGTCGGGGATCTGGACGACGGGCACGTCCGACCGGCAGTTACGACTTCTGGGGCTCACCCGGCCCATACCGGCCGAACAACGGGTCCTGCACCCGGCGGGTCGCCCGCTGCGTGCGATGCGGGCCGACGAGGACTGTCTCTGGTTCGATTTCGGCGACCTCTGCGGGCACACCACGGCACCGGCCGACTATCTGGCGCTCGCGGCGGAGCACCTGTTCTGGGTCGTCGACGGGATCCCGGACCTGACGGCCGCGGGTCGGGAACCCGCCCAGCGGTTCGCCAATCTGATCGACGTGCTCCACGACCGCGACGTGCGGGTCGTGTTCGTCTCCGAGGTCGCGGTGTCGGAACTCGCAATCCCGGCGGGACCCGTCTCGCACGACATCGGACGCCTGCGGAGCCGACTGGCTCAGGTGAGGACGATTCAGGACACGAGGTCGCGGACCGAGGCAGGGAGATCGCGAGGCCTACGGTAGGGCCCGGCGACGGCGACCGCGAACGGCCGGTGCAGCAGCTCGGCTGCCACGCTGCGCACCTCCTCGGTCGACACCGACGAAATGCGTTCGAGGGTCTCGGTGATGCTCCAGTGCTGTCCGTAGCTCAGCTCGCTACGGCCGATCCGGTGCATACGCGCGCCGGTGTCCTCGAGCCCGAGAACGAGACCGCCACGCAGGGATCCCTTGGCGCGAGCACATTCCGCGTCGGTGATGCCGTGCTCGGCCACGTCGGTGAGCACCTCCCGGACCACGGCGGCGACCTCTCCGAGATTGTCGGGCTGGCAGCCCGCGTACACGGAGAAAGCGCCGGTGTCGGCGAAGGTGTCGGTTCCGGAGTACACCGAGTAGGCCAGACCCCGCTTCTCGCGCACCTCCTGGAACAGGCGTGAACTCAGACCGCCGCCGACTGCGGCGTTGAGCACCGACAGCGCCCAGCGGCGACCGTCGTGCCGGCCGAACGACCGCACACCGAGCGTGAGATGCGCCTGCTCGTTGTCGCGTTCGACGATGCTCGTCGTCGGGGGGGTCCGCAGTTCGAGTCGTCCGTCCCGGCAGGGCGCGGGTGCGGCCGCCTCGTCCAGGTGCCGGGCGAAGGCGCGGCGCACCAGTTCGACCGTGTGCGCGTGGTCGACGTTGCCGGCCACCGCGACCACCATCCGCGGCGGCGTGTAGCGGCGGACGTGGAACGAATGCAGTTGTGTCCGGGTCATGGACTCGATCGACTCGACGGAACCGATGATCGGCCGGCCGATGGGATGGTTGCCGTACAGCGCGGTGAGCAGCGAGTCGCCGAGCAGGTCCTCGGGATCGTCGTCGCGCATCGCGATCTCTTCGAGCACCACCTGACGTTCCACGTCGACGTCCGCGCTCAGGCACCGCCCGCGCAGGACGACGTCGGCGACGATGTCGACGGCGATCGGCAGGTCGTCGTCGAGCACGTGTGCGTAGAAGCAGGTGTGTTCCTTGCTGGTGAACGCGTTGAGTTCACCGCCGATCCCGTCCATCGTCTCGGCGATGTCGAGGGCGGTGCGCGTCGGTGTCGCCTTGAACAACAGGTGTTCGAGGAAGTGGGCGGCACCGGCGACCGACGGCTGTTCGTCGCGGGATCCGACACCGACCCACACACCGACCGCCGCGGAGCGCACTCCCGGAACGTGCTCGGTGACGACCCGCACTCCCCCGGGCAGGACCGAGCGCCGGACGCCGGTGTCCGCGACGGGCGCGGGGGTCGAAGCGTCGTTCTTCACGTGGGAACTGGAAGCCATGGGGATCTTCGGTGGTCCTGACAGGTGGGAGGGCGCGGAACATTTCACAGTACACCGGAGCCCTCCCTCGGCAGCGGGCGCTCACTCACCACCCACGCCGTTGCGGTTGCGAACCCACGAGCCGGCCGGGGCGCGCCTCCTCCCGGCTGCGGTAGACGATGTACGGCCGGAACAGGTACCCGATGGGCGCGCTGAACGCGTGGACGAGACGCGTGAACGGCCAGATGGCGAACAGGACGAGACCGATCAGGGCGTGCAACCGAAAGCTGAAGGGTGCCTCCACCATCAGATCCCCGCGGGGCTGCAGCACCCAGATCGACCGGAACCACGGCGAGACGGTCTCCCGGTAGTTGTGCTCTTCGCCGACGACACCCGATCCCATCAGGGTGGTCGCGAGACCCGCGACGATCGCGGCGACCAGCACGACATACATGAACTTGTCGTTCGGTGTCGTGGCGCTGAAGACGGGCCCGCGGGTGCGGCGGCGGTACACGAGCAGGGTGATCCCCACGAGCGTCGAAACGCCGGCGATGGTGCCGAGCAGGATCGCCTGGACGTGGTAGGCATGCTGACTCAACCCCACCGCGGCGGTCCACGACTGAGGAATCACCAGGCCGATGACGTGTCCGACGATCACGACCAGGATCCCGAAATGGAACATCGGGCTCGCGATGCGCAGCAACCGCGCCTCGTACAACTGGGACGAACGCGTGGTCCATCCAAACTTGTCGTATCGGTACCGCCACCAGGTGCCCACCACGACGACGGCCAGTGTCACATAGGGCACGACGTCCCAGAAGATCTCTCCTGCGCTCATGATTGCGGGGCTCCTGGTCTCGGGCCGGTCCGGTCGGCCCGGGGCGGCACGGTGAGGGTGAACGGCTGCAGACCGATCGATTCCCGGGGCGGCCCCGCCTGCGCGAGACGCCGGACCCGTTCTTCGTCCTGGCCGGTCACCGGCGGGAGGGTCGCACAGACCGCCGCGACGACCTGCGCGTACGGGGAGCGCGCGTCGCGCAGGGAAGCGTGCAGCACGTCCAACGCCACCCGATAGCGAGTGAGGAGTTCCTCCCCGGAGGCGGGATCGACGTTCGCGGTGAACTCGAGGACCACCGGGAGATGGTCGGGCGACTCGTGCGCAGGAGGCACGACACCCGCGGCACGATAGACACTCGCGAAGGCGTGCATCTCGGCTCCGCGGTTGCGAGTGTCCCCCGACGTCCAGTAGGTCAGGTACATCGTCGAACGCCGCCGCAGGTCGAAGGTCTCGACGTACTGCTGTGCCGTGGAGAGAAGGTCTTTCGCGCCCAGTTCACGAGCGGCCGTAGCCAGCATGTCCTTTTCGGGCCCGGTCATGTGCTCGAGAAACTGGTCGACCGTGCCGAGCCGTTCACGGTGCCCCTCGTCGGGATAGGCGAGCAGCAGGGACGCGGACTGACGGACGAGACGGTGGTGCAGGGCGCGATCGGAGGCCGCGCGTCGTGAACGCAGCAGTCTCATCGTCGGTCCCCGTCCCCGCCACGTCCCCCCGGGAACATGCCGGTCGGCACGCCTTTACCGTCCCAGTTGAGCAGGTTCACCCGCGAGGGATTCGACGCGTTCGCCCCCAGGCCTTCGCTGGTCTGCCGCTGGGCGAGAGCGTGGAAGGTTTCGACCGCCACCGGGACGGGGGCACCACTGGCCTCACCGAACGGACCGGAGTCGTACATCCCGGGTCCACCCTCGTAGGACAGCGCGCAGTCCGTCGCGGTCTCCTCCAGCCGATGACCTTCGGCCGCGTACGCGGTCGGGATGACGTACCGCTCGTCGTACTTGGCGAGCGCGAGGAGCCGGTACATCGCGTAGATCTGCTCTTCGCTCATGCCGACGGATTCGGGGATCTCGGGACGGGTCTCGCGTCCCAGATTGATGTCGCGCATGTACGAGCGCATCGCGGCGAGCCGACGCAACACTGCCTCGACGACACCGGTGTCTCCGGCCGTGAACAGTTCCGCGAGGTACGCGACGGGGATGCGCAATGCGTCCAGGGCGCCGAAGAGATTG